>CALKJE010000319.1 GCA_937995675.1 uncultured Saprospiraceae bacterium | reverse complement strand
TTGACAAGTCATGGACTAAAAGATAAAAAAGCATTTCTAAAAAATATTCGCAAAGCAATCGAATCTGGATTTACTACTGAGCAAGCGCTAAAAGCACTTACCCAAGCTCCAGCAAAAGCACTTAATATTTATGATCAAGTAGGAAGCTTAGAAAAAGGAAAACTAGCCAACTTTTTTATTGCATCTGATGAAATTTTTGCAGAAAAAACAAAAATTTACCATCACTGGATTCAAGGAAAACCTTTCATTTTTTCTAATCCTAATGCTCCTGAAGTCGCTGGAAAATATGATTTAAAAGTAGGCAACAAAACCTATCAATTAGAAGCGGAAGATGACGCATCCATGAAAATCGTAATCAATGATTCCACAAAGGTAAAAGTGAAATCCAGCATTCAAAACGAAGTGGTCAGTTTATCTTTTCAACCGGATGCTAAATTGGCAGAGCGAGTAAGCTTAACTGGAGTATTCTCTAAAGATCTTTGGTCTGGAAATGGAACGGCTAAAGATGGTAGCTGGACAAGATGGTCCGCAGTAAAAACAGGTGAGCTAGAAAAAGAAGAAGATAAAAAAGACAAAGGAAAAAAAGATGAATCAGACGATGCTCCCCAAATGGGATCTGTAATTTATCCTTTTATGGCCTTCGGAAATGAGCAATTGCCCACTGCTGAAACGGTATTAATTCGTAATGCAACGGTTTGGACGAATGAAGACGATGGAATCTTAGAGAATGCCGATGTCTTATTTTCTAATGGAAAAATAAAAGCAGTTGGAAAATCTTTGCCAGCAGCCGGAGCGACCGTTATTGATGGCACTGGAAAACATGTCACGTGTGGTATTATTGACGAGCATTCTCATATTGCTATCTCTCGTGGTGTTAATGAATGTACGCAGGCGAGTACGGCAGAAGTAAGCATCGCAGATGTTGTCGACTCTGAGGATATTAATATTTATCGACAATTAGCTGGAGGAGTTACTACTTCTCAATTACTACACGGGTCTTGTAATCCAATTGGAGGTAAGTCAGCAATTATAAAACTACGTTGGGGATATACACCAGAAAAAATGAAAATGGAGAATAGTCCTGGGTTTATAAAATTCGCTTTAGGTGAAAACGTAAAAAAATCACGGAGTAGTTCTAATAATCGTTTTCCAGATACTAGAATGGGCGTAGAACAAGTATATGTTGATGCCTTTACTCGTGCGAAAGAGTACAGAAAGAAACGAAACCAACCTGGCTTTAGAAAAGATTTAGACTTAGAAACTTTACTAGAAATTATGGATGGTAAACGTCATATTTCTTGTCACTCTTACGTGCAATCTGAGATCAATATGTTGATGCATGTGGCAGATGAAATGGGTTTTAAAGTAAATACTTTTACACATATTTTGGAAGGATATAAAGTAGCAGATAAAATGAAAGCACATGGTGCTGGCGGTTCTTCCTTCTCTGATTGGTGGGCCTATAAGTATGAGGTAATCGATGCGATTCCATACAATGGTGCAATCATGCACGAGCAAGGTGTAACCGTGGCATTTAATTCTGATGATGCGGAGATGGCTCGACGTTTAAATCAGGAAGCAGGCAAAGCGGTTAAATACGGTCAGGTATCAGAAGAAGATGCTTGGAAATTTGTTACGCTCAATCCTGCAAAACTATTACACATCGATGATCGGGTAGGAAGTATCCGTACAGGTAAAGATGCAGATATTGTAGTTTGGTCGGATCATCCGATGTCTATTTATGCGAAAGCAGAACAAACGTTTATTGATGGTATTCGATTTTTTGATCGAAATGAAGATAAAGCAAAACAATTAATAGTACAACAAGAACGTACTCGATTGATTAACAAAATGCTGGAAGTGAAAAAAGGCGGAGGTAAAACACGCCCCGTTGGTGGTAAAATGCATCACCATTATCACTGTGATGATGCAGAAGATGAAATGCTAGATTAATCCCGAAGGTACTAAACTGCAGCGTATTAAGATGATCATTAAGATTGACTTAAATTTTCAAGAGCAAGCGCAAATTCAACTTCAAAATCAAACACTTTAATCGTGTTTTCTTGATGTTAAATTCAGCTTTGAGTCGTAAAATTTATCTGTTGAAAAAACAAGATTCCTCTTTTGCCAACTTTTGCTTTTGCGTTTGAAATTGCATTTGCATTTGAAAAATAAAAATCTAGTAATATTAATTTTATACTTAATGATTTAGTGCCTTCAGCAATAGTTTTTTGTTAATTCATTTACCATTAAAAAAATAAAATAAGATGAAAAATATACTTTTAACTTTTACGCTTTCCATCCTTTTTCTGGGAACACTGATTGGACAACAAACTCCTGCTCCTGCGCAGTCGCAACCAATACTAATTACTGGAGCTACCGCACATTTAGGGAATGGAGAAGTTATTGAAAATAGTGTCATTGGCTTTGAAACTGGAAAACTAACCATCGTAGGAAAAGCGGATGCACAAATTGATAATTCTAAAAATTGGAAAAAAATCAACGCAACTGGAAAACATATCTATCCAGGATTGATTGCACCTAATTCTCAAATTGGTCTCATCGAGATCGGTGCAGTACGTGCAACAAGAGATGCGGACGAAGTAGGAAGTATTAATCCTAATTTACGTTCTATTATTGCTTATAACACCGATTCTAAAGTAACACCTACCGTTCGTTCTAATGGAATTTTATTAGCTCAAGTTGTACCTACAGGAGGTAGTATTTCTGGAACATCTAGTGTAGTAGAATTGGACGCTTGGAATTGGGAAGATGCTGCTTATAAACTAGACGATGGTGTACACCTTAATTGGCCTAGAATGATGAGATGGACTGGATGGCGAGAAGGAAATCCAAGACGGATTAAAAATAAAAAATACCAAGAAGAAGTAGGAGAGGTAAAACAATTTTTAGCAGAAGCCCGTGCCTATTGCCAACAATCTTCGGTGGATGATACCAACCTAAAACTAGCAGCGATGTGTGGTTTGTTTAATCAAACCAGCAAACTATTTATTCATGTTGATGATGCAGAAGGTATTACCACCGTTATACCACTTAAAAAAGAATATGGTATTGATATCGTGATTGTAGGAGGACGTGACAGTTACCGATCGGCGGAATTATTAGCAACACATAAAATTCCTGTTATTCTGTCTCAGACGCAATCTTTACCATATCATCATGATGATGATATCGATCAGCCTTTTAAAACACCAAAGATGCTGCACGATGCTGGAGTATTATTTGCGATTGGAGGAGAAGGATACTGGCAGCAACGAAATCTACCTTTTCAGGCAGGACAAGCAGTAGGCTTTGGCTTACCTATGGAGGTAGCGATTCAGGCAATGACGCAGAATCCAGCTACTATTTTAGGTATCGATAAAACGGTTGGTACACTCGAAAAAGGCAAAGATGCCACCTTAATTATTTCAACAGGAGATGTCATGGATATGAGAACTTCTAATATCGAACAAGCGTTTATTAGAGGAAAAGATATTAGCTTAGATAATAAACAAAAGGCACTTTATCGTAAGTTTAGAGAGAAGTATAACCGTTAAATACTATTTTTTAAGTGAATTTTGATTTTGTACACATCTAAATACTGAAGTTGTTTAAGAATGTTCACAAAAGGTGAGGATAAGTGCTTGATAATGTGGTCGATGCTCATTTTTCTCTGAATAGCCTTAGCTATTGAGATAAAAATAGCAGAAGATCCACGTTATCAATGACTTGTCCGTAACCATTGTGCTTCATTTTTAAACAACTTCACTGTATTAATTATCTCTTAAAAGGGTCGGTTAACAAATATATAACAGTTCCTTGGCGTTATTTTAGTACTAGAATAGCGTCTAAGAATTAAGAGCTTGTTTAAAGTTTCATGATTGAGTGAAAGCGAGAAAATTTTATTCTGAATGAGGCGAAAAACATAGACGATGCCATAGCATCGGCGAGGCTTTTTAACGAGATACAGAATAAAATTTGCCGCTTGTAGCCAATTGATGAAAATTTATGCAAGCTCTAAACACCAATTGATGATGAAGAAGCAGTTATCGTATATATTGTTCCTCCTTGTAGCCTTTGCTCCATTACTCAATGGACAGACGAGCGAGCGTAGAGAAAAGATCGAATTAGATGGCCAGATTGTAACGGCCTTGATTACGGACACGGATACCATTATCATTGCTGACTTAGAGGATGTTTCGATTTCTTCTCTCAGAAAATTTGATAATAGAGATGATTATCGAAAATATTTGCGCTACCGTCGGTATGCTGCGGTTGTATATCCATATGCCAATGATGCTATAAAAATATTCAGAGAAGTAGAGTATACTACTCAGAATATGAAAAAGCGAAAGCGTAGAAAGCATATCAAGCGTTTGAATAAGCAACTTAAAAAGGAATTTAAAGATCCATTAAAGAAGTTGACCAAAACGCAAGGGTATATTTTGATTAAAATGATTGAAAAAGAATTAGACACCCCTTTTTATACTTTGATTAAAAATCTTCGAGGCGGTGTGAGTGCTAGTTTTTGGCAAGGACTCGGAAAAATAAACGGTTATAACCTAAAAAAGGGCTATAACGTAGGCGATGATCCACTGCTAGATGCCGTATTAAAAGACTTTAATATCTCCCACGAAGTAGTTGGAGAGAACTAATAAAAGGCGAGGATGTTTCCTAAAGTGTGTCTGCGCGTTGGCTTTCCTTTAGGAATTCAAGGCGCGGGAAGCAAGAGACACACACGATTAAACACTCCCTAAAAAGCAGCGAATTGGAAAATTTTTTCAGTTCAGAAAGAAATTGAGAATTTTTGGGCAACTTCTATGTACTTTTGAGCCTGAAAATTCTTACTCATGCTTGACTATACCAACTCTACCTTACGGCTTTCGGCCGAACAATCTCTAAGCGGTAAAACGCAATGGATCAGCCCTTCAAATTTAGCCTTAATTAAATATTGGGGGAAATACGGGCGCCAACTCCCTCGTAATCCTTCTATCAGCTTTACCTTAGATACTGCTGCTACTACCACAAAGCTAGCTTATCGAACGAAAGATAAGCCTAGCGATGCAATCGTTCTGGACTTTAAATTCGATGGAAGTGCCAATGAGGCATTTCGTGCCAAGCTGGTAAAGTTTCTTACTAGTGTAGCGGATATCTTTCCTTTTTTAACGCAATTAGAATTTTCTATCGAGTCTAGTAATTCCTTTCCGCATTCAGCGGGAATTGCCTCTTCTGCTTCGAGTATGAGTGCGTTGGCACTTTGTCTTTGTACGGTAGAAAAAGAAATTTTTGGTACGCTAAATTCTAAAACTGAATTTTACCAAAAGGCTTCTTATGTTGCCCGCTTAGGATCGGGTAGTGCTTGTCGTTCCGTCTATGATACGATGGCGGTTTGGGGAGAAACTACGGAAGTGGCTGGGTCTTCTAATTTATACGCAGTTCCTTTTGGTGATCAGTTACATGAAATTTATCGTGATTTCCATGATGATATTTTAATTGTTAGCAAAGGCGAAAAAAGCGTTTCTAGTTCTGCCGGACATGGTCTGATGGAAGGAAATATTTTTGCTGATAATCGTTATACACAAGCGAATAATCGATTTGCGGATTTACAGGTAGCATTGAAAAACGGTGATTTAGAATCGTTTGGTAAGATAACAGAAAATGAAGCGTTGACCTTACATGCGTTAATGATGACGTCAGAACCGTCTTATATTTTGATGCGACCTAATACTTTAGCGCAAATCGAATTATTACGTAATTTTAGAATGGACACCAAATTACCTGTTTACTTTAGTCTTGATGCAGGACCTAATTTACACTTATTATATCCAGATAATATCGCTGTCCCAGTACAGGATTTTATCAAATCAGATTTATTACCATTATGTGAAAAGGGAGAAATTATTGAAGACCGTGCGGGGAAGGGACCTAGAGAAGTGCGGTAGATTTTATAGTTTTACTGTTGGCCTTTTAGTTAGGGTGTTCAGTTTGTGAAATAAAACTTGCACAAAAATGAATATTGAATACTGAATATTCAATATTCATTTACGAATCTGTCTTCAACTAAATAGATTATCGTATAAAATTTTGATTATCAGATCAATAAATCTATTTTTTGCTGTTTCTTCTCTACCGAGTTCTTCATAACTCTTTACTGCTAACTCATAAAAATTAGAGAAAAGATTAATTCGATTGTTATTAATAAGATTTTCTGAAAGTCCATTTTTGATTAAATAAATTGCGCTTGCATGGA
>CALKJE010000318.1 GCA_937995675.1 uncultured Saprospiraceae bacterium | reverse complement strand
TCTTGCTATTTGCTTCCCTCAATCGCGATAGAAGGGAGCAAGAAGCAAATAGCGAGCAGCAAGAAGCAAAAATATCCCAAATTCAATTGAAAGATAATGTTTCCTTTATGGATATATTTATTTCCAACCCCTGATTCGCATGAATAATAAAAGATCAATTAGAATGACATAATTAATTATCCTAATACATCTATTTTCAACCCCATTCCCCACTTATAATTTATAAAATTATATATACTTGCACTATTAGTTTCTAAAACTTATTTACTACCTTTGATATTAGTCAATTAGGAAGCTTTTATTTAGCTTTTATATCCCTTAAACCGTATCACACGAACACTTACCTAAAAGATACGATTCACCATTAAGAATAAACGCTATCCGTGATCAATAAACTTGATCACCTGCACTTATAATAACCTTTTATTTAAACACTTTTTTATGAAAGCCACTTTTTCTTTCTTGCTGGCACTATTTCTCTTAGGAAATACGCTCAGCGGATTCTCTCACGAACCGGAAACATTTATTAGTAATTCAACTAGCCCGCCAGTCTTTGTATCTTCCAATACTCAAGCAGAAATTGGTGTTTATGAACTCTCAGATATGGGAATAAACATGAGTTCTTTTGCGAGTCAAGCCATGGATGGGGATGGGATCTATTACGATAATAACAATGATGTACTTTATCAATTAAATCGCACAGACAATGTCATCAATGCTTATAGCGGAATCTGCGATAGCCTCGAAGCAGGAGCAAGTCCGGTGGTTACGGCCACCTCCACTTCCGATTTTATCAATGGTCGAGAGATCGCCGTTAATGGAAATAAATTGGTAGTTGCCCAAGATGCTAATGATGCCAATGGTAACCTAAATAAGTTTTTCATTTATAATATTACTCCAACCGACATTATACTTGAAAAATCTTTTGAGGTTACGATAAATCTTTGGGGTTTTAGACTCTTAGAAAATACCATCTTTGCCGTTGTAGACAATTCGAATCAAATTGCCATCTTTAACGGTTTTTTGGATTTTGCAGATGGAAGTATTGTTGATCCTACCAATACCGTAACAGTTGAGGGCATTACCAGAACACATGGTATTACCTACATACCTGCCGGTGATCGAATGATTTTGACAGATATCGGAGATGCGGCAAGTGACGCTGATGGAGCACTTGTTTATGTCGATGGATTTTTTGCCTCTATTGCTGGAGACTTCTTTATTGATCTAGATGAACAGATCAGAATTGAAGGACCAAACTCCAATTTAGGAAATCCAGTAGATGTTGTTTTTGAAGATGAAGATCAAAGAATCTTTGTAGCAGAACGCGCCAACGGTGGAGGTAAATTACTCGCTTTTGATTTACCAACTGAAAATGGAGATGCGACACCAATCTACAGTAGCGATTTTGCTGGTGCTTCTGCCGTAACTTTTGTAGATGAAAATATTCCTACGGTTAATCTTGTTTCTCGTTTTTATGCTTCTTCTAATACCTCTGGAAATATTGGAGCTTACGAAATCCTTGATAACGGAATTCTTCAATTTAGCACCTTCGATTCTGGTGGTGAAGATGCGGATGGAATTCATTATGATATTGAAAATGATGTGCTATACCAATTAGATCGAACAAATAACGTAATCAATCTTTATGGTCAAGTAAAAGCTTCTCTTGATTTAAATTCCACTCCACCGCTAATTGCCACTTCTACTTCTGACTTTATTAATGGTCGTGAAATTGTAGTTAGCAACGGACAATTAGTCGTTGCACAAGATGCAAGCGTGGATAATGGAATGCAAAATCGATTGGTGGTATACGATGTGACGGCTACCTCTATCACCTATAACCGTGGACATGATGTGGACATTAGTCTTTGGGGATTAACCACCTCAGACCAAGTTTTATTTGCGGTTATCAACGAATCAAATCAAGTAGCTTTATTTGATGAATTCTTTAGCAAACCAGATGGTCCACTTTCACCAGATTTTTCGTTCAGTGTTGAAAATATGGTAAACGCACATGGATTATATTATGACTTCCTACAGGATGTAATGTATATGACAGATGTCGGAGACTTAGCCGATGATGAAGATGGTGCCATTGTGATTATTCCTGATTTTATTCTAGCAGTTATCGATATTAATGTTAGTGCAACCGAACAAATCAGAATTGAAGGTGGGAATACTTTCTTAGGTAATCCTTACGATATTGGTTATGATCCACTACTAGAACTAATCTTTGTAGCAGAACGATCAAACAATGGAGGTGCCATCCTTGGATTCGAAGTTCCAGAAGAAAATGGTAACTATATTCCTGAATACAATAGTACCTTCCCAGGTGCAAGTTCGATTAATGTACCATACATTACGGAACAGGTAGTGGATTGTGAAATCGTTTTAGGAGGTACCGTTGAACTCGCCAATGGCGGAACAGATACAACTATTATCATTGACGGACAACCAGACTTAATTGTCTTTTCTACAGATGTAGTGTTAAATGGCTTTCAATTTACTTACGTAGTAACCGATGATCAAGGCGTTATTCTAGGTATCCCTCCAGGCAATACCGTAGATTTTGATCCCGCAGGTCCTGGTACCTGTTTCGTATATGGTCTCTCTTACACTGGTGAATTATTAATTGAAATCGGTGACGGTCTATTAGAGCCTGATATTATTATCAGTGATGATTGTTTCGATCTCTCTTCTAATAATTTAACCATCAACCGAGTTACGGATCCTTGTGATGCAGTATCAGGTGGAACCGTTGAATTCGCAGAAGGCGGAACAACCACTACCATCATTATTGATGGGGAAGCTGATATTATTGAATTTACTTCCGATGGCGCAACTGGCGAACTCTTTACATATGTTGTTACGGACAGCGAAGGAAATATCCTCGGGATCCCTCCTAGTAATTCAGTAGACTTCGATCCTGCTGGACCGGGGACTTGTCTGGTTTACGGTCTTTCCTATACGGGTAGTTTAAACATTATGGTTGGTGACAACCTTTTTGAAACAGAAGAGATCAGCACCGATTGTTTTGATCTTTCTTCTAATAATCTTACCGTTATTAGAATTCCAGACCCTTGTAATGACGTAGATGGTGGCACCGTTGAATTCGCAGAAGGTGGAACAACCACTACCATTATTATTGATGGAGAAGCTGATATTCTCGAATTTACTTCTGATGGCGCAACTGGAGATTCCTTTACCTACATCGTAACCGATAGCGAAGGTAATATCCTCGGTATTCCTTCAGGTAACTCAGTCGACTTTGATCCTGCTGGACCAGGGACTTGCCTGGTTTATGGACTTTCCTATACGGGCGGCCTTGTTATAATGGTCGGTGATAATTTATTCGAAGCAGAGCTAATCAGCACCGATTGTTCTGACCTTTCTTCTAATAATCTTACCGTTATTAGAATCGAAGAAGTCGATCCTTGTGAAGAAGTTTCTGGTGGGGAGGTCGAATTTGCAGAAGGCGGGATCACTACTACGATCATCATCGACGGTGAGCCTGACTTAATTGAATTTACTTCTAGTAATGCGACTGGTGAATCTTTCACTTATGTAGTTACCGACAACGATGGAAATATCCTTGGTATTCCTCCTGGTAACGCTGTAGACTTTGATCCGGCTGGACCGGGAACTTGCCTAGTTTACGGACTTTCTTATACAGGTAG
>CALKJE010000317.1 GCA_937995675.1 uncultured Saprospiraceae bacterium | reverse complement strand
ACGGCTTCTGGCTTCTTAGCGTTGTTGTCAATTGCTCCGATGTATTGTACCACCATATCTTTATCTAACAGAAAAACATGAGGAGTTCGGGTTGCGCCGAATAGTGGATAAACCTCTTGATTATCATCAAAAAGATAAACAAAAGGGAATTTCTTTTCTGCTGATCGTTTCTGCATGCCTTCGAAAGAATCTTCAGGTTGTACTTTAGGATCGTTTGGGTTGATGGCAACGACAGGATAACCTTTGGCAGCCATTTCATTATGTAAATCAATCAAACGATCTTCATACAAAACAGAATAAGGGCAGTGGTTACAAGTAAAAGTGACGATAAAACCTTTAGCGTCTTTCATGTCTGCTAGAGAGACGGCATTACCGTCTACATTTTTTAATTTAAAGTCTGCTGCTTTGTCTCCAACTTGATAGCCATTACCCGTTTTATTGGTAACGGTTAGTGCTTTAGGAGCATTTTCCTTGACAGCTTTCATGGTCTTTTCAGTCGTTTCTTTTACGGCATCAGTGGCATTGTCAGCAACTTTTGCGGCATCTCCACAAGCTGAAAATAAAAGAGTTGTCAGGACTAGGGCGAGGGTGAACGAAAATAAATTCTTCATGGTTGATGTTTTTAAAACCAGTAGACCGTGTGTAGGTCTAGAGATTTTGGTTATGTTGAAAATAATTTTTAATTAGCTACATCAAAGGTAACTAGTATCTGTGGATTTAAACGAGATAAATGGTCGGGTGTTTATAAAAATGTATAAAATTCAGTGTATTTCGACTTATTTCAGGGTTTCTACCCAATTGGCTAATTCGGGGAAATCATGGAAGGATTTCTCAGCAAATATCTTACGGTCACCATTATAGACGACTGTTGCTGGAATTGCACCGGACCATTCAGGGTCCACTTTTGGAATCCAAGTATTAGAATCCGCATCATCGAGTACAATTACATCGCCCGGTAAGGGATTCTTTTCTAAAAAAGGAATTAGCTTTTTATTGATTTGCTTTGGAAAGTCTAAGCTGACAAAGATGAATTTATATTTCTGACCTTCATATTTTTTATGTAGTTCTAAAAAATAAGGAAGTTCTGCTACGCAAGGTTTACACCAGGTCGCCCAAAAATTAATCACATAAGTGGTATCGGACTTTTGTTCAAATATAGGTGCAAGTCCATTATAGTCTACTACCGGAATTGGGATAGAGGAAGTGGTTGGGGTTTCTGTTGCTGTTTCATTTTTTGCTTCTGAAGAAGTCGTATTATTATTGCAAGCTAAAACAAAAACTAAAGAGAGTAGTGAAAGTAATCTGATCATAATTTTTATGTTTAGAGAAATATCTAATGATTTAATCTTTTTTATAAAAAGGATTTAAAATGGGTTGTCTTAATGATATTGGTGGTTTAGAAACGATATCCCAAGAATCCCCCGAAAAAATAAACAGCTCCTTCTTCTGAATAGTTTTGCACAGCTCCTCGGAATCCCACCACGATTGGATCAAAAATATAATGATAGTTGATCATCGCACTGATCCCCGGTTTTAAGCTATTGTTTTTAAAGTCCAAATTGGTCGCTCGTTCTACGCCTTCTACCTGAAAGGATCTTGCGGAAAGTCCTAAGCCTAATTGGAATTGATTTTTATTATTATCTAAAATTCCATAAAGAAAATTTATATCCAGATTAAAGGTCAGTAAATCATAAGTGTCTCGGGTATCTATTACGCCTTTGGTACTTGCAATACCGCCGCTTACGCCGATGGTGATCGGTGGATAAAACGTACGATTGTATTCTACAAAAAGACCGGGAGTAAAGCTATTTTGTTTGGATAAATAGACTTGTGTATAGCCCAGTTTAAGAATATCCCGCTCGTTGTTTTGAGCAGTAATCAAAAAAGGAAAACAAAGGCAGAGTAAAAGACCTATTCTAAGGATCATGTTTATTGAGTTATTTGAAAATATAAAATTAACGTAAATTTGGATTAAGAATGTTGATAAAATAAATATAAGATATATACTTTATCTTTTTTCACCATTCTGCGTTAACAAAATGGTTATTATGCTCTGCATAACGCCCATTTTGTTGCCTTGACTGGCAAAAAAATATCGCGTCTATTTTCTTAATTTATTTAATCGCCATTCCTTATGAAAAAAATAATAGCTTGCTTACTGCTTTTTGTCTCGATTCAATTATCCGGACAAGAAATCGAAATTCAATTTGATCATTACGCGTTGCTTGTTCAGAACTTAGATTCCACGGCAACTTTCTATCAAGAAATTTTAGGATTAGAAGAAATAGAAGATCAAACACAGTTAGATCATATTCGTTGGTTTTCGATGGGTGGAAAAACAGAATTGCACCTAATTGAGCAAAAAGACTTTGTGGTTTCAGATGTAATTGGTGTACACCTCGCATTACGCGTATCCGATCTTAATGCATTTATGAAAAAATTATCCGGCCATCGTATTTTCTTTAAAAACTGGTTTGGATTACCAGGGAGAACCAATACCCGACCCGATGGAATTCGACAGGTTTATCTTCAAGATCCAAATGGATACTGGATTGAGGTGAATGGTAAATAGGGACGACGGCGATAGTATGGGCGTATTGCAATAGGCCCATACTGTCGCCACGATCCTATTTCAATTTATATTCTATTCCTAATTTCTCTAGCTCTTTTACAAAGCGATTATCAATATTCACCTTTTTTTCTCCGCTAACCAAGTGTAATTTGGTTTGGTGTGCTTTGTCTAGTAAAGAAAATTTAAGTTTGTGTTTGCCTTTATGTTCTTTACAAATTTTTTCTAATTCGAACATCAATTTTTCGTCAATCTGCTCAATAAAGAGTTTTAGGACAATTGAGTGAGAAGCATTTTTTCCAACACTGTCCAGTTGTTGAACCTTCGTGAGCTTAAGCTGGTATTCTTCGCTGTTATATCGTTTTTGATAAAGACCAGTGATGAACAATACTTCACCGACTTGCATCAGATGTTTAAACTTGGCGTAGTCTTCACTAAATAGCGGAAATTCTAAACTGGTATTAAAATCTTGGATGACAAATAATCCCCAACCTGTTCCTTTTCGACTGATTCGATGTTGTGCGCCAATAACAATAACGGCTAGTTTTACTTCCCGACCTCTAAAGCTGTCAATTTTATCCAATGAACAAGAAGCTAGTTGAGCTTCCAATAAATAATCGTCGAGTGGATGTCCACTAATGAAAATTCCAGCAACCTCTTTTTCTTTGGTAAGTTTTTCCACCAAACTCCATTGTCTACCACCTTCCGGTACGTTAGGCTTTGGAATGAGTGCTTCTTCGCTTGCGCCAAATAGAGAATTGGCCGCATTGGATTTTTGACTTTGGTAGGCCGCACCGTAACGTAGCAAATGTTCCATATAGGTATCGTATTTACCGCTTGGCGCAAAATAAGAATGTCGTTCTAATTCTTCGTAAAAGTCAAACGCACCTGCTAACACGAGACTTTCCATCGCTCTTTTATTAAACGATCCAAAGTTTATTCGTTGAAGGAAATCATAGACATCTTTGTAAGGACCATCGTCTCGACCTTTGATAATATCTACTACAGGACCTTCTCCGACCCCTTTTAATGCGGTTAGTCCAAAACGAATTTGTCCTGCTTTATTTACCGTAAAATTAGAAACAGATTCGTTGACATCTGGTCCGAGCACTTCGAGTCCCATTCGCTTACATTCTCGTAAGAAGAAAGTAAGTTTGGAGATATCACCTTTGTTATGTGTCAACACCGAGGCCATAAATGCAGCAGGGTGGTGCGCTTTTAGGTAGGCCGTTTGAAATGCAATAAACGCATAACAAGTAGAGTGAGATTTGTTAAAGGCATAAGAGGCGAATGCTTCCCAATCTTTCCAAATTTTTGATACGACCTCTCCTTCGTGTCCATTGGATTTACAGCCTTCTTCAAATTGAGGCCACATCTTATCAATCAGTGCCTTCTTTTTCTTACCCATTGCTTTACGCAACATATCGGCTTCTCCCTTAGTAAAGTTGGCAAGCTTTTGCGAGAGCAACATCACCTGCTCTTGATAGACGGTGATACCATAAGTTTCCGAAAGGTATTCTTCCATATCGGGTAAATCGTAAACGATCTTTTCCCGACCATGTTTTCTAGCAATAAAGTTAGGAATATATTCTAGTGGACCTGGTCGATATAATGCGTTCATGGCAATCAAATCCGCGAACTCGGTAGGCCGCAATTCTTTCATATGCTTCTGCATTCCACCACTCTCATACTGGAAGATCCCAACCGTTTCACCACGTTGGAAAAGTGCATATGTCTCTTCATCCGTCAGCGGTATCTCATCCGGATCAATATCGATATCTTTGGTCTCCTTGATAATCTGAATGGCATCTTTAATAATGGTCAAGGTTTTTAAACCCAAGAAATCCATCTTCAATAAACCAGCGTCTTCTGCTACACTATTATCAAATTGAGAAACGAGTAAGTCAGAATCTTTGGCGGTGGTTACTGGAACATAGTTGGTGATATCATCTGGTGTAATAATTACTCCACAAGCGTGAATTCCCGTATTACGAATAGAACCTTCTAATTTTTTTGCTTGACGAATGACGCGTCCAATATCATCTTGACCTTCTGCTAAGGCCCTAAACTGGTGCGCCTTGTCCATGTCTTCGGAGTTCAACTTTCCTTTTAGCTTTGGAGCAATATCTCCTTCCGCGAGGACATCTCGTAAGGTGGCGCCAAGTTGCAGCGGGAATGTTTTGGCTACTCGATCTACATCCGAAAGTGGAACATCCATTACACGTCCTACATCTCGTAACGATGATTTGGCGGCCATGGTACCATAGGTGATAATTTGAGCAACCTGATTTTGACCATATTTATCAATTACATAGTCAATAACTTTTTGCCGACCGACATCATCAAAATCAATATCAATATCGGGCATGGATACCCGTTCAGGATTTAGGAAACGCTCAAAAAGTAAATCGTACTTGATCGGATCGACATTGGTAATTCCAGTACAGTAGGCTACGGCAGAACCAGCAGCAGATCCACGACCAGGTCCTACGGCTACGCCCATCTCACGAGCGGTACTGGTGAAATCTTGAACAATCAAAAAGTATCCAGGGTATCCACTGGCGGCGATTACTTTTAATTCGAAATCTAATCGCTCACGGATTTTTTCGGTAATGACTCCGTATCTTTTTTTGGCTCCTTTATAGGTGAGGTGACGAAGATACTCATCTTGTGTTTTGATTCCTTCAGGTAATGGATAAGCGGGAAGTAATACATCCCGTTCCAGTTTGAGGGTATCAATTTTATCATAAATTTCCATGGTGGTATCCATGGATTCAGGAATGTCCTTAAATAGAATGGACATTTGGTTTTGTGTTTTGAAATAAAAATCTGAACTCGGAAGTTTAAATCGTTTTTCTTCTTCTAATAAACTATTGGTATTTACACAAAGTAGAATATCGTGTGGTGCCCAATCTTCTTCTTCAACATAATGAGAATCATTGGTCGCAATAATTTTCACATCGTGTTTGCGAGCGAGTTTGATTAATTCTTGATTGATGTCCTCTTGGCTGACTCCCGTTTGGTCGATATTTTCTAGTCCACTGTGGCGCTGTAGTTCGATATAATAATCTTTACCAAAAATATCTAACCACCATTTGAGTGCGGTTTCGGCTTCTTCTAATTTTCCTTGTAGAATAAGCTGTGGGATTTCTGCTCCTAGACAACAACTGGTAGCGATGATGCCTTCGTGATATTGAAGTATTAGTTCTTTGTCGATTCGAGGGAATTTACCATACTGTCCTTCGATAAAACCAAGGGAACAAAGCTTACAGAGGTTTTCGTATCCTGTTCGATTTTTGGCCAACATGAGCTGATGAAATCGTTTATCTGATTCACCTTTTGCTCGAGAGAAGGATTTGACATGTCGATCTTTTACTAAATAGAATTCACAACCGATGATGGGTTTGATATTTCGTTTGGCTGCCTCAGCTACAAATTTAAAGGCTCCGAACATATTTCCGTGGTCGGTTAGTGCGACTCCCTTTTGTCCATCTGCGACTGCTTTGTCCATCATGGTAGCAATATCGCTGGCTCCATCTAAGAGGGAGTATTGTGTATGGCAATGGAGGTGTACAAATTCTTGAGGCATGTTGTGTTTATTTCGAGTTTTTTAAATTTTTTTGACTTCCCGATGTTACTCCATCGGTGCGCTTCCTTCGGTTGCTTACTCTGTCGTAAATCGGGAAGAAAAATTTAAAATTCCTCTCAACGAGGAACTTTTTATTTCGAGTTTTTTAAATTTTTTTGACTT
>CALKJE010000316.1 GCA_937995675.1 uncultured Saprospiraceae bacterium | reverse complement strand
GTCGCATATTTTGATTTAAAGAAATAGACCAATAGGAATTATAGTAGTTGATGATCAATAAAATTGAAACAAAATGAAATTATTTAGTATCAATCTAATGTGTTATAGTAATAAAGTAAGCCAAATATTTTTATTGGTTATTTGTTTGATGATGACTACCGTTGTTATCGCACAACCTACCTTGCCGGATGAAGAGATAGATGTCATCAAGGATTTTGAAGCTTCACTAGAAGATTCTAAAAAAATAAATGTGACACCAGAGTTGCCGGGATTAGATACGACCTCAAGGCAACTAACTTATGCTTTGCCTTCTCGAAGTATTCAAATGCAGTATTTGCCTCCTCGAATTCGACCGCTAGCGATCAAACGAGACAAAGTTGATCCATCTTATAATGGTTTTATCAAATTGGGATATGGAACGCCCAATCGACCTTATGCCGAGTTAGCCTACAATAATACCAAAGATGCAAAATATGATATTGGTGGTCATCTTAAATATCATACGGCCAATCGTAAAAGTTTAGAACACCAACGCTTTCGAGAAATAGGTGGTGCGCTGAATGGAAGCTATTATTTTGATCAAGGATTTGCCGTGAGTGGTGGATTGGGATATGATTTAGATGAAGTGCATTTTTATGGTTATGATCATGATACTCGAACAGAATTTAGAAATGATATTCAGCAGCAATTTAAAACGTTTGCAGCCGATGCTAAGTTTTTTAATGGGGTGAAAACACAAGGTGATATTGATTACCATGCAGAGTTTGATTTATATTCGATGACGGATAATTTTGCGTCTAATGAATTTGGTTTTGATTTTGAAGTGGGAGCGACCAAATGGTTTAATGAATTACATCCTTTGACGATTATTTTGGATGCTGATTTTACGGTTTTTAAAAATGGAGAAACCCGTAATCTTCACAACTTCGGAATTCGCCCTAGTTATACCTTTCATGGAGATATTTTTAAAGCAAAAGTTGGAGCGAACCTTACATCTAATAAGGATAGATTCCGTGTCTTTCCTGATGTAGAAGTAGCGGCAAATATTGTAGGAAACCAACTCGCTGCCTATTTAGGAGCGGATGGAGGTTTGCATAAAAATACGTTTAAAAGTCTAACGGATTATAACCCATTTTTGGTTTCTCGAATCACACCGATTAATACCGACTATTATAAGTTTTTCGGTGGTGTAAAAGGAAATCTAAGAGTGGTAGATTATCAGATTCAAGCAAGTTATAAGATTGCAAATAACCTAGCTCTGTTTGCCAATAATCCATTAGACACCATTCGTTTTGATATGGTCACCGATTCAGTCAATGTTTTTAATATCGAAGGAACGTTGGAAGCCAATCCACGCAAGGATTTACGAGTACTCGTTACCTTATCACAAAACTTTTTTGATACTAAAAACGAAGCGGCTGCTTGGCACCTTCCAAACACCCAGTTCAATGTCGGAGCTTACTATACTACTTTACGAAATAAGTTGGTGGTGAGCGGAGAATTATTTATTGAAAATGGGGTTCCATATCGAAAGATCGGATCCAATGCAGAAGATCGTCTCGGAGGTCTAGTCGATTTAAATTTTGGTGCAAATTATAAAATGACCAAACGAATTGGATTGTTCTTAAACCTGAATAATGTCTTAAATAATAAGCGAGAAAGATGGAAAGGATATGAGACGTATGGGTTTAATGTTTTGGGTGGCGTGACTGCGAAGTTTTAGGGGAAGATAGTTTATTTTGAATATCAATGATTAACTTGAAAACTATATAATCCACTCAACATGTCAATAATCGGTGCTCAGCATTTATAGGGTTACCAATCTTAAGTCTAGATAGGAAATTAAAATCAATACTCAAGTTAGATTATTGGTTTACCAGTTATTCTATCTATAGGAAAAAATTAACTTTTACAGAAAAAATACTTGACTATTTCTAGATTTTGAAGTGAATTCTATAGTACAAAAGTATGATTTTGTATAAGTTAGATGCTAATTTGTCTTGGTACTTTTGACAGTTATTATGAAAAAAGGTACATTGAGGTGTGGTAAAAGCGGTTAATTTACCTTTCTATGAAGTTAATAATCCCAAGTTGTTAAAAGTCAAATGAAACAAAAGACCTTTCTAATAATTACTTTTTTATTTTTAGTATGTTTTAATGGAGTAGCTCAAGATTGGGACAGGTTTGCTGTTGTTCTTGGAGAGAAAAATTTAAATGATACAGTTGAAGAAAAAGACAATAATTGTAGAGTAGTAAGTATAAGAATAGATGGGGAAGGTAATTATTATCCAAATTTCTATATATCTGATAGAAGTTTGAAAAAATCTAAAGGCAAGTTATCAAAATGGTATAATAGTCATCCCATTCAATATAAAGAAATTCTAAAATCATATTCCTTAAAGCCGGCTTGGAATTCCATTGATAAGCTAAATAAAGCGATTGCAAAGAATTATAAAGCGAGCATTGATTCTCTTTCTGAGAATAGGGTGGTGGTTTTTCTTATTCATGGATATCGAAAGCAGATGTATAAAAAGAAGGATAACTCCTTGTCGATGGTAGATAATGATTTGGTAGAAGCGGAGTTAGGAACTGATAAGGTATTTGTTGAAGTCTATTGGGATAGTAAACATATTAGGGCATTTAAAGGACTCTTTGGTAAAAGAGGTCTAAAAATGATGAAAGCAAGTGCTATTCCAAATGCAAAAAAAGTAGGATTACGATTAAGAAGTTTAGTTAATGCTTTGAATAAAACAGAATTGGTGATCATTTCTCATAGTTTAGGTTCTGTAGTGTCAAATGCTCTTACGTTCGATTATAAGCACAACTCAAAATTAATGGATGGAAAACACATAAAAACCATTCATTTAGGACCCGCTATTGGTTATGAAGATTTTGACCGCGTTAATCTTAGAGGAAATGGAGCTTACCATTTATCAGTCTGTGTTGGTTATAATGTAAACGATTGGGTGTTACTAAAGGATTTTGGAAGATTTAATTTTCTGACAAAAAGTAATCCTACCACTTTTGGAGATACCTCATTAGGTTGTAATTTTAATAGTCAGATAGATAAATTAAAGAAACAACTTGCCAATAAATTGAGCCCTAAGGAAAAATTATTAACAAAAGATATGAGTGGAGAAAGAAATCATCTTTTTTCCTATTACGCGAGGCATTCATCATTTAAAGACGTGTTAAATTTTATCGATCAGTAAATTCTGATGTCTATATTTTTTGACATAAATTTTTTAAAAACCATTTGAAAAATGAAATTAAGACTTATTATTTTATTCTTGCTAGGTATTCAAGGAGCCTATAGCCAAAGTATTATTATAGATTGGCAAAATTTCGATGAGTCCATTAAAAATGCAGAACTTCTTGAGAGCGTACCCTTTGGAAAATTCCACTCCTTTCAAATAAAGGATATTAATAAATTTTTATACAAAGTAACCGTCCAAGGAGCTAATATAGAATTAGAAACGCCCATCCCAACCGAGCTGCAAACCCTTTTTCGGGTGTCAAGAGAGGAAAGGGAAGAAACGGCGAAAAACACGGAGTTAGCAAAAGCTGTAAAGGAAAATGATATAGTGAAAAGTGATTTAAATACGGTTATG
>CALKJE010000315.1 GCA_937995675.1 uncultured Saprospiraceae bacterium | reverse complement strand
ACAGTGCATCAATGAGGGAACCGCGAAAGCGGATGGGTGGCTATAAATCAATGACTTGCAAGTAAATCATCTATCTATTTTTAAACAACTTCACTATTAAAAATAAAGCAATTATGAAAATTTCAAAAAATCTTTTGCAAGCCATTTTAATTGGCGCAACTTTAGGAACCGCAGCTACTTCTTGCGAGATGGTGCGTGATAATAGCGAAATCGTTCACGAGCATACTGAAGCGTGTGACGAAAAATGTACCACGACGACTAATGCAAGGTCTGAAGAAACACATAATTGTCCTGGTTGTGGAATGGGGTAATTTTTATTTAACCAATAAATAAAGCAATTATGAAAATTTCAAAAAATCTTTTACAAGCCATTTTGATTGGAGCTACATTAGGAACCGCTGCCAGTTCTTGCGAGATGGTACGAGACAATAGTGAATTGGTTCATGAGCACACAGAAGAATGTGATGAAAAATGTACCATTACCAGTACTGTTTCAGCAAGGGTAGAATACGATTGTGGACCTTGCGGGATGGGGTAGCATTTAATATGAAACGTAAATTTCCTAAATAGAAAATAACATGAGCCAGTTATTACCTTCCATTGCTTGCAATTTAGATAGTAATATTTTGCTGGCTGCACTACCGTTATTTTCCTCAGAAAAAGTTCAGGGTATCGAATGGTCATTCGATACTCTTTTTCATTTAGCAGAGATCCCTGGCTGGTTTGAGGAACTTTTACAGACGTACAGTCGAGCCAATCGACTGGTCGGTCATGGTGTTTTCTTTTCTTTATTTTCTGGGTGTTGGTCCGAGGATCAACAGAATTGGTTAAAACACCTCAAAGAAACTTCCCAAAAATATACCTTCGATCATGTCACCGAACATTTTGGTTTTATGACCGGAGCCAATTTTCATGACGGCGCTCCAGTCCCAATTCCATATACACCAAGGACCTTAGAATTAGGACAAGATCGCTTAAAACGAATCGCTCAAACTGTGGAATGTCCAGTTGGTTTAGAAAATCTAGCATTCGCTTATACCCTGGACGAAGTAAAACGACATGGAGATTTTTTGGCAGAATTACTCGCGCCTGTCAATGGATTTATCATTTTAGATTTACATAATTTCTATTGCCACCTTCATAATTTTAATTTAGAATTTGAAACGTTGATAGCTGCCTATGATCTAAGTCTGGTCCGAGAAATCCATATCTCTGGTGGATCTTGGGAAGATTCCAACGTAGATGCAGATAGAAAAGTACGAAGAGATACCCACGATGATGCAGTTCCTGCTGAAGTCTTTGACCTCCTAGAAAAAACAATCCCAAGATGTCCTAATTTAAAATATATCGTATTAGAACAATTAGGCGTTGGCCTAAAAACCGAAGCGGAAAAACGATCTTTTCAAAATGATTTTTATACCCTAGAAAAGATGATTGAAAAATTTAATCATAAAAGAGAGACGGAATCCTTAAATAATTTTCTTCCTCCCAATTTTTTAAAATTATCCGAGCCTTTCGAAGACCTAAATTTACACCAACAACAATTAGCTCTTTCCAAAATCATTGAAACGGCCACCGATACCAACCATGCCCAAAAACTTCTTTCCGACTCCACACTTGCGAATTCCTCTTGGCAAATTGAAAAATGGGATCCAGTTATGCTAGAAACCGTCATCCAAATAGCTAAAAAATGGGCAAAAAGTAGATTTGAATAATTTCAAAATCAATAAATCCGCACCTCCACAAATCAGAAAATCTGCACGACCTGTTCCGATGAATATCGGAATCAAACAATCCGCACATCAGAATTCCCTATCTTTACCAAAAAAAACATGAATCGCGTCCTTGCTCTTCAGAAAAAAATGCTCAAGTATCCATTCGGAAAAGTACTCTTCTCTAAAGCCGTTGCTCGCATGGCACCTTATTTTACCACGATTGATCCTCGCATCGAAGAACTACGGTCAAACTATATCAAAGTCTCCATGCGGAAGCGTAGATCCGTTCATAACCACCTTGGAACCGTCCATGCCATTGCCGCTTGTAACCTCTGTGAATTTGCCGCAGGTATCTGTATGGAAGCCTCGATCCCTAAACATCGCCGATGGATTCCAGCGGTAATGACCGTCGCCTATGTAAAAAAGGCCAAGACCGATTTAACGGCTACTTGCGATCTTTCTCATATCGACTGGGAGACCACAGAAATGGTGATTTGTAAGATTTCAGTACGAGATGCCAACAACGAAGAAGTGGTGACGGCAGATATTAGTATGAAGGTTGGTGATAAGAAAAAGAAATAGGGTATAACTTTCTCAAATTGCTTCTGAGATTAATTCGTTTTTCTCAAAAAAAGATAGACCTTTGCGGCAACTAAACATACGTCTCAAATGATTACCTTTTTTGGAAATACAACACACGGAATCTTTGCGGTTGATACCCTTGAACCGATTGCCAACTCAGATCAAGATAAATTGGTCTGGCTTTTTGGAAACGCTCCTGTTCTAGCCGACCAAACCATTACGACCTCCTTTGTTGGACCGCGAGCGACCATGATCACTCCTTGGTCAACCAATGCCGTAGAAATCACTCAAAATATGGGTATTTCAGGTATTCGACGAATTGAAAAATTCCTTCCTTCCAAAGATGCCGAGTTTGATCCCATGCTTACCCAGCGTTATGAGTCCTTAACGCAAGATATATTTACCATAGCAATTGAACCAGAATCCATTCGCCAAATCACGGATATTAATACTTATAATCAAACCGAAGGACTAGCGCTCAGCCCTGAGGAAGTAGCATATCTAGAGGAATTATCGAACAGACTTGGTCGGCCATTGACGGATACGGAGGTTTTTGGTTTCTCTCAAGTAAATAGTGAGCATTGCCGTCACAAGATCTTTAATGGGACTTTTGTGGTGGATAATGAAGAAAAAGAAAAATCATTATTTCAACTGATCAAAGAAACTTCCAAAGCCAATCCAAACGGAATTGTTTCTGCCTACAAAGACAATGTAGCTTTCGTTGATGGACCAGAAGTGGTTCAATTTGCGCCAGAATCTGCGACGCATCCCGATTTTTATAAAAATAAAAACTTTAAATCTGTTCTTTCTCTTAAGGCAGAGACCCATAATTTCCCGACCACAGTAGAGCCCTTTAACGGTGCTGCTACGGGATCTGGTGGAGAAATTCGAGATCGTCTAGCAGGCGGCACTGGATCGATTCCTTTAGCAGGAACAGCGGTTTATATGACGGCCTATCCTCGAACCAAAAAAGATCGTATCTGGGAAAAGGATATTGCTCCAAGGCCTTGGCTCTACCAAACGCCATTAGACATTCTAATCAAGGCGTCTAATGGTGCTTCTGACTTTGGTAATAAATTCGGTCAACCCTTGATTACTGGATCTTTACTGACCTTTGAACATAAAGAAGGGGAACGAATGATTGGTTTTGATAAAGTCATTATGCAAGCCGGAGGTATTGGTTATGGAAAGGCAGAACATGCTTTAAAAAGGGTACCTAAAAAAGGCGATAAAATTGTTGTTTTAGGAGGAGATAATTATAGAATTGGAATGGGTGGCGCTGCAGTTTCATCTGCGGACACAGGAGCTTTTGCTTCCGGCATCGAGCTTAACGCCGTTCAACGTTCTAACCCAGAAATGCAAAAACGAGTAGCCAATGCCATTCGTGGCTTAGTGGAAAGTGGCGTCAATCCGGTCGTTTCGATTCATGATCATGGCGCCGGAGGACATCTTAACTGCCTATCTGAATTGGTAGAAGATACCGGTGGATTGATTCACCTTGATGCCTTACCAGTTGGTGATCCAACTTTATCTGCTAAAGAAATTATTGGAAACGAATCTCAAGAGAGAATGGGACTAATCGTTGCTCCCGAAGACCTAGACTTGGTTCGACAAATTGCGGAGCGAGAACGAGCACCGATGTATGTCGTAGGTGAAGTAACAGGTGATCATCGGTTTACCATCAAAAACACAGAAGAAACAGAAGCTCCACTTGACCTGAAACTATCGGATATGTTTGGTAGTTCGCCAAAAACCGTTCTAAAAGACGAAACAGTCACTCCTAATTTTCAATCTATCAAATACGATCAAGAATTTTTACAAGCCTATTTAGAGGATGTATTAAAACTTGAAGCAGTTGCTTGTAAAGACTGGTTAACCAATAAAGTAGATCGTTGTGTTGGAGGTCGAGTAGCCAAGCAGCAATGTGCTGGCCCTTTACAATTACCACTCAATAATTGTGGTGTGATGGCTTTGGATTTTGTTGGTAAAAAAGGAATTGCTACCTCGATTGGTCATGCACCAATCGCAGCTTTGATTGATCCAGCAGCAGGTTCACGAATTGCGATTACCAAAGCGTTGACCAATTTGGTTTGGGCGCCATTAGAAGACGGAATAAAGGCAGTTTCGCTCTCCGCTAATTGGATGTGGCCTTGTCGTAATCCAGGCGAAGATGCACGTCTATACGAAGCTGTAAAGGCCGTTTCTGAATTTGCAATTGGTTTGGGAATCAACGTTCCGACTGGGAAGGATTCTTTATCGATGAAGCAAAAGTATAAAGATCAAAATGTCTTGTCTCCAGGAACTGTGGTGATTAGTTCGGTTGGCGCCTGCAGTGATATTACAAAAGTAGTTGAACCTGTGCTTCAATTGGGTGGAGGAGCGATCATTTATATTCCAGTAGCAGATACGGATTTTGCATTAGGTGGTTCGTCTTTTGCGCAGACACTTAATGAAATTGGATCAACTGGATTTGATATCAAGAATACCGATCAGCTAGTAAATATTTTCAACACCATTCAAGACTTAATTAAAGCCGATAAGATCTTAGCTGGACATGATGTGGCAGCAGGAGGTTTGATTACGACTTTATTAGAAATGTGCTTTGCAGATCAACAACTAAGTGCTGAAATAAATTTAAATGCACTTGGAGAGAAAGATATCGTAAAGGTCTTATTTTCAGAGAATTGTGGATTGGTGATTCAGGCAGCAGATGAATCTGTTATGGCTACTTTAGAAGAAAAGAAGATTACCTTTTTCGAACTCGGTACCGTCATAGAGGATGATCATCTTTATATCCGAAATGGATCGGGTGATTATGAGTTTAATATTGCAGAATTAAGAGATCATTGGTTTGAAACCTCTTACTTGATG
>CALKJE010000314.1 GCA_937995675.1 uncultured Saprospiraceae bacterium | reverse complement strand
TCTATCGAGAAATAGTTGAAAAAGATGCTCAAGAAACATTTACAGACGAAAACTTTTTTGCGATTGCGAAAGGTTATCCAATTGGAAAAATTCGCGAAATTGGAGAAGATGTTTGCCGAGTACCCTTGAGCCTAACCAAAGATGGTTCACTTGTTTGTTTAGGGAGAGTTCCTGAAAATACGGTTTTGTATATCATGAAAGGAGATGGTTTAGCTTTGGTAGAATCGGCTGAAACCGCTGTGAAAAAATCTATGGAAAATATTGATACAACCGTTGAACATACCCTCGTGGTTGACTGTATTTCGAGAGCGTTATTTCTAGAAAAAGACCTGTCAAAAGAATTGGCTGTGATTACAAAAACGATGGGGCAGGTCAGCCTAAGCGCTGCTCCACAAGGTGTTTTAAGCCTTGGTGAAATTTCTTCGGGTAAGAATGGATTTTTAGAGTTTTACAATAAAACATTAGTCATCGGGGCGTTGACGAAATAAAAAATGATTAACCTCTAATTAACCTCTGATGGTCCTTTGAGTAATTAATTTTCTTTAAAATGCGCTCATTAAAATTTTGAAAATGAAAGACAACACATCTATTATTCAAGATATTGCTTTGTTATACGAATTATCCCTTTCCATTGGGAACTCCTTAAACATGCGCCAAAATTGTCAACAATTTTTGAATATCCTCATCACTAGGAAGAAATTAAGTTATGCTAGTGTGTGGTTAGAAGAGGAGACTAAATTAAATTTGATTTATGGAACTCCCTCTAATATGGTGGATGTAAAATCAATTGAGCAAGACCATTTTATTTGGAAAAAGTTAGCCACCAATGATAAATTGCTTATCCCTGTTGATCATCCCGAATTTAAAAAATATGTCCAAGAAAAAGGAATTACCGAAGGTGCTTTTAGAATATTTAAATTAGCAGATATTGGATTTTTAAAATTATACAAATCCGAAATAAACGGAAAAGAAGAGCAAGAAGCCAATCAATTAATCAATGTGATCAACAAGTTTGGATTACTCCTCAAAGGATGTATTGCACACGAAAATTTAAAGATCGAACAAGCTCAAAAACAGTTTGTACAACAGGCGCTTAAAGTAAGCCAAGAGAAGCATCGATTTGTTG
This sequence comes from uncultured Saprospiraceae bacterium, assembly GCA_937995675.1. Classification (GTDB taxonomy): domain Bacteria; phylum Bacteroidota; class Bacteroidia; order Chitinophagales; family Saprospiraceae; genus JALZUU01. The sequence goes on along the minus strand of CALKJE010000314.1, from coordinate 5,245 downwards.
TTCAGAATCTATCAGAAGGAATTATTCTAACGGATTTGGATGGGAAAATCACCTTTGTGAATAAGCGAATGGAGGTATTAACTGGATATTCTAATAAAGAATTGGTAGGAGAGGTGGCAGCTGAATTATTGGTGAGCCCAGAAGGAAGTAATATCGTTTTACAAAATATCGAACAGCGGAAAAAAGGTGCCTCCAATGATTATACCGTAGAGCATATTCATAAATCAGGTGATAAATGGATGGGACGTATCAAGGCTTCTCCTTATAAAAATCCGCAAGGTGAAATTATTGGAACTATGGGTGCCATCACGGACATTACCGCTCAGCAATTAGCTGAAATTAAGGTGCGAGAAAGTGAAGTCATGCTTCGAAAAATAATTGATGCCTCTCTCGATGCGATCATAAATATTGATTCGGATGGAAATGTGATTGCTTGGAGCGATCAAGCTTCTAAAATTTTTGGGTATACCCACGAAGAAACAATGGGGAAAAATATGGGCGAATTTATTGTTCCTCCTCAACACAGAGAAGCCCATACAAAAGGCATGAAACATTTCTTAAAAACAGGAGAAGGTCCGGTGCTCAATAAGCGAATTGAAATTACTGGTTTTGATAAAAATGGTAGAGAATTCCCGATTGAATTAAGTATCTCACCGATCAAAATGGGTGGAAAATATTTTTTCAGTGGATTTATTCGAGATATCACAGATCGGAAAAAAGCAGAACAGGACTTGATCTCTGCTAAGCAAGAAGCAGAACAAGCACAGTTGGCAGAGCAACAATTTTTAGCCAACATGAGTCATGAAATTCGTACGCCGATGAATGCTGTAATCGGAATGACTCATTTACTTTACGAAACCAATCCTACCGAAGCTCAAAAAGAATATTTGGATTCCTTACGGTTTTCTGCAGATAGTTTAATGGGAATTATTTCGAATATTTTAGATCTGTCAAAGATTGAAGCCAATGAATTAGAATTCGAACAACGTACTTTTAATTTATTAGAATTACTAAAATCTTTACAACAGACTTTCCAATTTAAGGTTAGAGAAAAACCAATCAGTGTAGTATTGGATATGGATCCTAAAATAAAGAACCATCTGATTGGAGACTCTGTTCGACTTAATCAAATTTTAACCAACCTTTTAGGAAATGCGAGTAAATTTACCAACAAAGGAACCATTGGTGTTAAGGCTAAATTGGTTGCTGCTACTGGCGGACAGTATATTATTCAATTTCAAGTTCATGATACTGGAATAGGTATCGAAAAAGATAGTATTGATAAAATATTTGAAAATTTTAAACAGGCTGATGTAAAGATTACCCGAAAGTTTGGCGGGACGGGGCTCGGACTTACCATTGTTAAAAATCTAGTGGAACTGCAAGGGGGATCTATTGAGGTAGAAAGTACCGAAGGAAAAGGCTCGGTGTTTAACATCGTTCTGCCTTTTAAAGATTCAGGAGTTTTACAGACAGAGGTTTCAATTAAAGAAGATTCGGAAAATCAGATTTCTGAAATTTTAAAGGATACTACGATTTTGGTAGTGGAAGATAATTTGATGAATCAAAAATTAATAAAAAAGATTCTTGAACTTTGGAATTGCGACTTTGAGGTAGCCTCTAACGGATTTATTGCGCTTGAAAAAACTAGGCAAAGGAAGTTTGATATTATTCTGATGGATATTCATATGCCAGAAATGGATGGATGCGAGACCACTAGGAAAATTCGAGAAAATTCAGAAGACTTAAATCAAGATACCGTGATCATTGCGTTAACCGCAGCAGCTTTATTGGATGAAAAAAATCGAGCATTGGAGTCAGGTATGAACGATTTTCTAACCAAACCTTTTTCCCCAAAACAATTAAAAGTTCATTTAGGTAAATGGTTGAACGTAGAACTTGAAAGTCCTCAAACAGAATCGTATGATCAAATTTCTAAAAACGAATTAATTAAGCTTGACTTTACCTACTTAAACGAAATGTCTCGGGGAGATGAGTCTTTTATTAAAGAAATGATCCAAATATTTCTCAAAGAAATACCAGCAGCGATGATTAAGTTAGAAGCTGAACTAGAAAATAAAAATTGGGAACAGATTGCCAATATCGCTCATCGAATCAAAACCAATTATATGATGGTGGGCTTGAAAGTCCAAAAAGAGAATGCGACAGATATTGAAAAATCTATTAAAATGAATAGTTTTTCTGAGGAAGAAATTATCCTAAAATTGCGAAGGTTGAAAAGTGATTCCAAAATGGCCTATCCATTATTAGAAAAAGAATTGGGACAAGCTACACCAGAAAAAACGAGAGGATGTCCTTTTAGTAAAGCTCATACTACTGGACATTTGCGGGATTGAAGCCACTCTCCGGCGGTGCTGCCGGAGCTGGGAGGCAGAAAAAGGAAAAAATGTCCAGTAGTATGAGAACATCCATTAATGGTTGAGACTAGTCAACTACCATTTGTAGATTCTATTCTATCAATAAGACGATTTTTTTAAGCGCAATTGCAATCGCAAATTCAAAAGCTTGTCCGACAACATGCGGGCAAGCTTTTGCTTTTGCGCTTGAATTTGAATTTGAAAATTTTTTATCAACTTCGCTAGTTGTTATAAATCTGCACTTCAACCCTTCGATTCTTTGCTTTTTCGTATTGACTCCGATTACGCTCAATAGGCTTAGATTCGCCGAAGGAGATAATGGATAATTGATGAACAGATACTCCTTTGTTTAAAAGATATTCCATCACATTATTCGCTCTTCGTTCTCCTAATTTAAAATTATAAATTGGGTCTCCTTCATTATCCGTGTGTCCAGAAATAAACGCTTTAGCATCTTGATTTTCTAATAAGAAATCGACAGCCATATTTAATTTTCTATCAAAATAGGATTTGATAATTGATTGATCGGTATCGAATTCTACAATGACATTTATGGATTTATTTTCTACTAATTGTTGATGTTCTTTTTTATTCATTTCAGGGCAACCGTTATTGTTTGCAACTCCTTTTAAAAACGGGCAATAATCTTTTAAATCTGAAATGCCGTCTTTGTCTGAGTCGGGACAACCTCCCATTTCTGCCGTTCCTTTTAAGAATGGACAACTGTCAACATGGTCTAGGATTCCGTCAAAATCTGAATCTTTTGTATTGATTGGGCATCCATTATTTTCTTTTGCTCCATATAAGTTCGGGCAAGCATCGATGTCATTACCAATTCCGTCTTTGTCACTATCGAGTATTTCGTTCTTTTCTGATTTTTTTTCTGGTTTTTCATTTAAGTGTTCAAAGTTAGCATTGAGCGCCATGGCTTTTTTCTTTTTATTAAACTGGTAGGTAAAAGTTAATTCCCAGGCACCCTTTGTATTGGTGGCAGCATTTAAAGCAGAGTTATTCATATCATAACTTATCCGCAAGGCAGTTTCAGGAAAGGCAACGCCAGCTTCTAAAATCCAGGCGTCTCCTAACCGATTGGATACCCCACCAGTCAGTTTATTTTTTTCATTAAGTTGATAATTTAATTTGGCGCCGATAATTTTTTCGGTGGCTACAGATTGATTATTCAGTAATGCATGAACGTCGAGATCTAAATTTTCTTTTAATGGAAATAATGCGTTGGCGAAAAACGAAGTTCGCATGGCATATTTTTCTTCTAAAGAATTATAAAATTGACTGGTTGGTTCGTTCAGGTGAGCGAATGACAAACCACCCGAACCCTTTACTTTATTAAAGTTCTTTTTGACAAAAAGGCCAACTGTTGCAGTGGATAAAAACTGAGTGGTTTTTATGAAAGTCTCCTTATTACTAGAGGAAGGGTCAAAACCATTTCCCGTAGAATATTGGTTGTCAAATGAAAATAGGGTAGGATCAAATCGTTGTTGGATCATTCCACCACTAGCTCCCAAGGATAAATATTCGCCTTGTCCAGACAAGTTTTTTCGATAGGCTAGATTTAAGATTCCTTGAGTCGTTTTTAAAGAAGCCTTTCCAGCATCGTTATGTAGAATTTGCAAACCCCAAGAAAGTTTAGTCCCTTTTTGTTCGTAACCTAATGCAATATTTCGGTATGCACTTGGAATGTTAGACCATTGCGAGCGATAACTGGCAGTTAATTGATTATCCGATGCTATGTTTCCAATGGAAGCCGGATTTCGCATGGCAGTATTCAAATCACTTTGAGAAAAATGAGCATCTTGAGCCGAAGCATAAAAGAAGAAGCAAAGAAAGATTTTTATTAAAATGGCGCTTTTCATATCGTTTATTTTTATTGAAATATTTTTTTAATTTTTGAAGCTGTTTATAGTTTCTCAAAGGAGCCGAAGATAAGTGCTTGGTTATCAGAACGATGCAAATTTTGAGATTCGTCCCGAACGCTTTCGGGACGGTGTCGATAAATTTGTGAAGTGCTGATAATCAATGACTTGTCTGTAGGCATTTTGTATTAACTTTAAACAGCTTCTTTATCTAAGAAGTGTTACTCGTCCTGAATATTGTTTTTGTAAACCATTCTGATCAATATATTCAAGAAGAAAAACATAATTTCCGATCTGTGCATTTTTACCATTAACCGTTCCATCCCAACCGAAAGTCTTTGAAAAAGATTGAAAAATCATCTCTCCCCATTGATTGAAAATCATCAAATTTAAATCTTGGATATTTTGACCTCGAACGTAGAGTTGGTCGTTTTCTCCATCACCATTCGGCGTAAATGCAGTAGGAATAAATATATCTTGAGGTGTATTATTTGCGGGTTGATTTAAATTAGTCGAATCAATCGTGTTATTTTTTATTAGAATCATATCCATTTGTATCATCGTATCTTGACACCCATTTTGATCCGTTGCACGTAGTTCTACCGTATAAATACCTTCTGTTTTGTATTGATGCATTGGCTGAATGTTTTCAGTAGTATTTCCATCTCCAAAATTCCATTCTGTGCTAATAATATTTTCATTATCAATCTGAAAACTAAAACTATCTTGTGTGGTCCCTTGATATTTTGATGCTGAAAAATCAATTTCTAGACTTGGGAAAGCAGTGAGGGTTACTGGTTCAGATATGGTAATGATTCCTGAAGGGTGCGTTACTTGAACTTGGTAACTACCTGATGATTCTACTAAAAAACTGTTAGCAGTAGCGTTATTGATCGCCCAACCATCTTTTAACCATTGATTGCTCTCCGTAGCACTAGACCTTAAAATTGGTTTTTTATTATTACAAAAATTACGGTCACCATCTATCGTAATTAT
>CALKJE010000313.1 GCA_937995675.1 uncultured Saprospiraceae bacterium | reverse complement strand
TACCATGTACGGATGATGGAGATTGTTCGAATGGTTTTGAAGCCTGGGATGCGACTACATGTGATTGTATAGTAACTCCGCCAGTGTTTGGATGTACGAATCCAACCGATCCAAATTATGATCCAGATGCTACGTGTGATGATGGTTCATGTAATACAGTATGTGTAGATCCGGGAACATGTGATGATGGAATTTGTGCAAATGGAGAGGAAATATGGGATACAGGAATTTGTGATTGTATTACGATCAACGTTCCGATCCCATGTACGGATGACGGAGATTGTTCGAATGGTATTGAAGTATGGGATGAGATTACATGTGAGTGTTCGCAAGAAAATATTCCGATTCCATGTACGGATGATGGGGACTGTTCGAATGGTGACGAAGTATGGGATGCAACTACATGTGAGTGTACACAGGAAAATATTCCGGTACCGTGTACGGATGATGGAGATTGTTCGAATGGTTTTGAAGCCTGGGATGCGACTACATGTGATTGTATAGTAACTCCGCCAGTGTTTGGATGTACGAATCCAACCGATCCAAATTATGATCCAGATGCGACATGTGACGATGGCTCATGTAATACAGTATGTGTAGATCCGGGAACATGTGATGATGGAATTTGTGCAAATGGAGAGGAAATATGGGATACAGGAATTTGTGATTGTATTACGATCAACGTTCCGGTAGCATGTACAGATGATGGAGATTGTTCGAATGGTGTTGAAGTGTGGGATGAAACTACGTGTGAGTGTTTACAAGAAAACGTTCCAGTACCGTGTGTAGATGATGGAGATTGTTCGAATGGCGATGAAGTGTGGGATGCGACTACGTGTGAGTGTTTACAAGAAAACGTTCCAGTACCGTGTGTCGATGATGGCGACTGTTCGAATGGCGATGAAGTGTGGGATGCGACTACGTGTGAGTGTTTGCAAGAAAACGTTCCAGTACCTTGTGTCGATGACGGCGATTGTTCGAATGGTGATGAAGTGTGGGATGCGACTACTTGCGAGTGTCTACAGGAAAATATTCCAGTGCCATGTGTCGATGATAATGACTGTACCAATGGAATGGAAGAATGGAATGAAACAACTTGTGAATGTGAAATTACGCCGATAGATTGTTCGAATGGTGCGACCTCTGTTGTAGATTGTGATGATAATAATCCAGCAACCATTAATGACCAACAGACAATTCTAGATTGTGATAATTCTATTTGTATCCCTTGTATGGGAACATTGGTAACTTGTGATAATGGAGAAACTTCTGTCGTGCCATGTGATGATGGAGATGCGTGTACAGAGAATGATGTCGAAATTATTTTGGATGCAGATGGTTCCGTTTGTGTTCCTTGTATGGGTAATGCTACGCTATCTAGTGATCAACTATTGCCGATGGATGATGAATATGAAATGAGTTTTGGTGAAATTTTAGAAGAAAATCTTTCGGTGAATGATGAATCAGAACCTACCTTAAATATTGTCAATGGTTTAGTTTCTACTCCAACTTCAGGAACAATTCAATTATCAGATGATGGTACCTTCCAGTATCAGGCAATTGATCCACAGAGTGATAGTGATTTCTTTACTTATCAAATTTGTGTTGCTGAATGTCCTGATATTTGTGCGGAAGCAGAAGTGGATATCTCGATTACTTTTGATCGACTCGTCATTCCAGATGCGATTAGTCCAAACAATGATGGCTTAAATGATTTTTGGGTAATACCAGGTATTTTACAAAAGCCAAGCAATCAAGTTTCAGTTGTTAATCGCTGGGGTAATGTAATATTTAGTGTAGATAATTATCAAAACGATTGGAACGGAACAAATCAGAAAGGTCAAATACTACCTGAAGGAACTTACTATTATCAAATTATTATTGATGTGGCTTCAGGAGAAATTTATAACGGTTCAATAACAATCATTCGGTAACTACTAAGAAAGTTGAATGAATTAAAATAAGAAAAGATGAGAAATTATTTTCGAGGAATTTTGTTGCTAGGGTGTATGTTGTTTTTACAACAACTAACCCTTGATGCACAGCAATTACCGTTGTTTAATCAGAATGTAACTAGTTTAAATCCAGCGAGTATTTCGTCGGGATATTTTAAATATAATGCGCCAACTACCGCCGCTATTCGCTATCGGTATCAGTGGACAAAAGTCAAAGATGCCCCAAAAACCTTGTTGGCCAACTTTCAGCATTTTAATGAGGAAAGACGCATTTCTTTTGGAGGCGATTTTATTAGTGACAAAACAGGGCCAACTGGATTTATCGGAATTTCCGGACGGGTTGGCTATGCGCTTCCTTTAAGTAAGGATCTCTTATTATCATTCGGTTTAAGTGGTGGAACCACTCAGTATCGAGTTAGGGGTGATGAATTAAATTTTTTAGAACAAGGTGATTTAGCGTCAAATAATGTTACCAAAATTTATCCAGATTTTAGTTTTGGAACCATGCTCTATTGGAAAGAAAATTATTTTATCGGATTTTCTCTGCCTCAAGTTTTTTCCTTGAATCTTGCTTTTAAAGATGAAAACAATGAGTATAATTTCCAACGAGTTCGTCATTATTATGGTATCGTGGGAGCACGCTTTGATATGGGAAGCGATTCTTGGTTAGAAGGATCGGTAGAAACAAGATACGTACAGAACGTTCCGTTTTATGTAAATGCTAAAGTTGGATATGAATTTCGTCAGATCTTTTTTATCAATGCTAGTGGATCTAGCGCGAAAGAAGTAAGCCTTGGAGTAGGAGCAATCGCCAACATCGGATACAATAGTAACTTAATAAGATTCGGATATAATTTCTCTAATTTTTATCAAAATTATGGACCCAATTTCGGAATGGTTCATGAGCTAGGAATGCAGATTTATTTCTAGTCTTATTGCTACCTGAAAATATGAGTCATGCGAATTAGGGGTTGGAAATAAATATATGAGTTAAAGAAACATCATCTTCTAATTGAATTTGGGATATTTTGCTTCTGGCTCCTAGCTTCTGGCTATTTGTGCCCTTCTATCGCGGTCGAGGGAAGCAAATAGCCAGAAGCAAGCGGCAAGAAGTACCTTTCAAGGCTCCTTTTCATTTTTAATTAAAAAATTTAACTCCTGATTCACATGACTCATATTCCCTATCCAATCCGACTCTTTACCATTTTTATCTGACCATTATGATTGGATTCGTGTTCTACGACGTGAAACCATTTACAATAATTATTAGACTTACCGCCCCAAAATCTTAGCTCTTTAGTTAACCATTCATCATCTCGTTTCTTCATTTCTGCAATACTAAAAGCACGGCTTTTTTCTAAAATATTCAAATAAAAATCCAAAGAATAGCCTTTAATTTCTGCCCTTCCTTTGTCTCCTAAATCACTGGCAGCATCCCAAAGGTGATTTTCTTTAGCAGGAAGCTCCCAGGTTTTTCCATCAAAAGTATCTCTTTGATAATATCGTTCAACAGCAGCTAGGTGCAACAACATCGCTCCAATAGAATTCGCATTTTCATCTAGTAAAAAATCTAAATCCTTTACGCTCATACCTTGCACAGGACGTAAAACAATACTTCTCATAAAATTCATCATAGAAACCAACGTCCCTACTTGAGGCGTAAATCCTTCGCGAGGTCCAATAAAATTAATATGATCTTTGATTAAATCAGCAGGTGGAGTAGCGAAGGACATTTGAGAGAGTGGCAGTAAACTACCAGTAGCAATAGCTGATTTTTTTAGAAAATTTCTACGAGGATTGTTTTTCATGATTGCGTATTTATTGGTTGAGAAATATTGAGTGGTCGTTTGTCATTCTAGTACTAGAATGACAATAAATTTTTCTAATGGTTGTCTACCATTTTAGAAAACATTATTCTTTCAGAACACTCGCAGCGATCTTATCGACAATATACCAGCGGTCCCCAAGTTTCATCATATTGAAGTAGTCGGTATACAATCTTTTAGGAGTGTCTATTTCGCATTTTGCTGCGGCGATATTTCCAGAGATATTAATGTTGATAATTTTTCCACCAGAGTTTTCTCTTCTCGGTCTTGGTTTAAAAAAGCCTAAATAAGTAGCTCTGTCAAAAATGATAACGCCACCATCTTTAATGTTTTTTAGCTGACAAGTGGCATGCATCGCACTACCAATTTTGGTGGTATCACCGGTCATCCAACCTTCAAAATAATTTCCGATGGTAGACCTAATCAATGCTTCATCCTGAGGATTATTAACAGAAGTTTGTTGAGGTGAAATTTTTTGTCCACATGAAAATATGGCTAAAGATATTAGTACTAAAAAGGAAGTAAATGATTTCATAATGCATGGTTTTTAATTCTGATAATTCGACCATTTGGTTCGTCGGTTAAAATATATAGTTTTCCTTGCGGACTAACCGCCGCTTTTCTAGTTCGTACTCGATCATTCAGAAATAACTCTTCTGCACTTTTGAGTGTTACTCCATCTAAGGTCAGTCGCCAAAGACTACCTCTAGAAAGACCTGGGACGATTAGGTTGTTTTTCCAAAGTGGAAATTCACTACCGGTATAGAAAGTTAATCCAGTTGGCGCTACCGTATGCAACCAACACCAAACAGGATCGGTAAATGTTCTTTCTTCCATATTGGGAGGTTGATAATTTTTATCTCTGAATTTTCCTGAAGTGATCACCGGCCAACCATAATTTGCTCCTTTTTCTAAAAGATTAATTTCATCTCCTTGTACAGTTCCATGTTCCGAAAACCAAATTTGTCCAGTTGCTGGATGTTTAGTAATTCCTTGTGCGGCGCGAATGCCGACGGCAAACATTCCGTCCACTGCACCTTCACCAAAGTCAGGATTATCATCAGGAATAGAACCATCTGGATGGAGTCGATAAATTTTTCCACGCTTATCTTTTAAGTCTTGAGCTACGGGGATTTCGGGTTCTAAAACTTCATTAAATAATCGCTCTCCAACGGTGAAATATAAATTCCCATCGTTTCCAAAAGTCATTCCACCACCATAATGAAAAAGACCATGGGAATATGGAGTTGCTACAAACAGTGTCTGAATATCTGATAAACTATCTTCTATTAGCTTCGCTCGAATGACTTTGGTAGTAGATTTTTCTTCTTCATTTTGGGAAACATAAGAAACATAAATCCAATGGTTTTCCTTAAAGTTCGGATCTGTTAAAACCTCAAAAATACCCGCATTGTATTTCGTTTTATACCCATCGGCGTCTTTTGGGAAAATTCCAAATTCAAATTTATCCTTTACCATCAGGATACTATCCGCGAGGTCACTAGGAAACCCTTTGATGATATGTCTTTCCTTTGTCAATAAATTTACCCGTAAAAGATCCCCATCTTTTTCTGCCACGATTACTTCTTCTTCTGAAATAAAGGCCATGCTCCATGGACGCTTTAAATTGTCAATAATGGTTTCTTTCTGAGGAGCAATTTCTACAACAGGTTTATTGGGTGAACAACTAAAACCAAGAAGTAATATTAGGCCGAGAAAAAGGAGAGAAAAGTGGTTGGAAAGGTGCAACATAGAAAAAAATGTTTTTTCGCAAGATCACGAAAAAAACAAAGCTCACAAGATTTTTTAAGCGTAAATAAGTATGAAATTATAAAGTTGGAGTGTTTTTATCCAATTCTGCTTTGAATTTTGCCGGTGTCATCCCTTTTAGTTTTTTAAAGGTAGCGTAAAAAGTAGATTTGGAATTAAAACCTACCTCGGTACCAATCCCTTCGAGGGTCAAATGATGATCTGTAGTGAGTAATTGACAGGCTGATTCTACGCGATATTCGTTGGTGAAATTTGAGAAATTTTTGCCAAGATTGTCATTGAGTAATTGTGAAAGTTGATGCGGAGGCATACCAATTTCGTTGGCGACGTCTTTTAGTTTTAAACTAGAATTTTTAAAAATCTCTTTTTCTACCATCACCGTTTTTAGCTTTTCTAACCACTCGTTTGCAGTCTTTGGATCAATCTTTTTATTAGGATACTTGTCAACGGAATTACCGTTGGCAGGGAGTTTATTTTTTCTTTTCCAGATAAAAATCATGGCAATAATATAAATAGAAAAAGAAAAGATGAGTGAACCCAAAATATAGGAAGTGTGGGGAACCGTAAAAAAAGCTAGAAAAATTAAGGCATTACTCGTATAGATGCCTAGCCACCACTTTTCATTTGTCGTGATTTTTTCTATACGAGAAAATAATTTTTTAATAGTTCCTCTTAGTATATAAAATGCAGCTAGCATGAAAGCTAACCATTCCCAATAAATAATTTGCACATAATATTTATTCCAAATTTCAGGATATTTAGGGTAAGGATAAATAATACCAGCCAATAGAATTATACTGGTTAAAGTCAGCAAAATGGCTTTCCATTGCCAACTGATTTTCTGAATGTTTTGGATTTCTGATTTTAAATAAAAAAATAAAGCAGGACCAATAAAGAAACAACCAGTCAAACCAATTTGTAAAATGATTTTTGGAAGTGCAGGATTGAAGTATAGTAAAACGGATTTACCAATTCTCAGACTCAATGCTAAAATAAGGAGACCCAAAAAATAATTCGATATTTTTTTTGGACGATGAAAAAATAAAAAATAGACACTCAAAAAAATACCATTGAATGCTCCGAGTGCGCTGCAGAAAAAGAGGAGTTGATCGCTTATTGCCATATTGATTCTAAAAATAAATATTTTTTATCGACAAAAAAACCGTTGACGATATTTTCGTCAACGGCTGTTTATTTTCAGGACCAATTAAAGAAAAGAGGCAAAAAGCGGCCCAAAGCTTTAGGCTATTCTTTTGTTGACCTTTGGGTTAGATTTTCCAATAATGGCTGAGTGGCTTATAAACTCAGAGCTTAAATTACAATGTACTAAATTTGGTTTTGCATTTAGATAGAGGCGAATTAAAACTTTAGGAATTACTGCCGCCCATCGCCTTTTTAACAAAATTGACAATAGCAACGATAATACCACCACCGACACCACCACCGGCTACAGAAGCTAAAATACTGGTGATGTCCATATTACCACTAGATGCTGCCGCACCGAGTGAAGGAACAATCATTCCCAAGATTTGTCCGCCCATGCCGCCGCCTAAAATTCCGGCAATTGAATTTCCGACGGTACCAAGACCACCTTTCATTAACGAAGCTGCGGCATTCCCACCAAGTGCTCCACTGATAAGCTGTACAATTAAAGCAATCATAAATAAGGTTGTTTAAAAAGTGAATAAAAATGCATTGCCCTATAAAATAAAAAACCTCGTAGAATTATTGATCCAACGATGGGCTTTTGTACTTAGAGAACAAAACTAACACCTAAATGTAGAAAAAATAAGCAATTAAATGGTTTTTATTCCGTAAAAAGCACCTTATTAGTTATCTATGTTTTGTAAAAATAAATAATGCCATATTTAATTTTATGAGTAAAATGCCTGAAGTTAAGGTGTTTTAAGGAGCTATTAGTTAATGATCTAAAATATTGAGATTACTTCCAACTCTCTTGTATTTTTTTTGTTTCCATCTCAGAACTCAGAATATTATGACGATTAACCTCCTTTTTCCTCACCAACTCTTTCAAAATCATGAATTCCATCAAAATGGTTTTCCGATTTATCTGATTGAGGAACACCTATTTTTTCGACAATATAATTTTCACAAACAAAAGATTGCCTATCACCGTGCTTCCATGCAAGCATTTCTCGCAGGTTTGAAAAAGAAAAAAAAGCAAGTCCATTATATTGAATCAACCGATCCACGAAATGATATTCGCCAATTAATTCAAGACTTAGCAAAAAAAGAAATTCAAGAAATCCATTTTATAAATCCTACTGATTATTTATTGGAAAGAAGATTATATGCTTCCGCAAAAAAATACAACATCAAATTGGTTGAATACAAAAATGAATTGTTTATAAATACCAAAGAAGATTTAAAATCTTTTTTCAAACCAGATAAAAAATCTTTTTTTCAAACAACCTTTTATAAACAACAAAGAAAAAAACACGATCTGCTCATAGAAGGAAATGATCAACCCATTGGAGGGAAGTGGAGCTTCGATGCTGACAACAGAAAAAAATATCCCAAAGGGAAAATACCTCCTGCTATTCAATTTCCTAAAAAGGATAAATACTGGAAAGAAGCAGTTTTATACGTAGAGAAATACTTTTTGAATAATATTGGGGCCTTAAATGCAGAGCCAATGTACCCATATACACACTCTGCAACCAATGAGTGGCTCCAACAATTTTTCGAATTTCGTTTCCATCAGTTTGGTGATTATGAAGATGCCATCCTTTCAAAAGCATCAATTTTACATCACAGCGTACTAACTCCAATGATGAATATCGGTTTGATTAAACCAATGGAAGTGGTGAATCGTGCGATGACGTATGCAGAAAAAAATCAGGTGCCGATCAATTCCTTAGAAGGTTTTATCCGACAGATAATCGGTTGGCGCGAATTTATCCGTGGGATGTACGAAGCCAAAGGGACCGAATCTAGGACGCGTAATTTTTGGGGATTTGAACGGAAGATTCCTGCTAGTTTTTACGACGGAACTACTGGCATTCTACCCGTCGATGATACGATCAAAAAAGTATTGCGGGACGGCTACTGCCATCATATAGAACGGTTGATGGTGTTGGGTAATTTTATGTTGCTTTGCGAATTTCATCCAGACGAAGTGTATCGCTGGTTTATGGAAGTTTTTATAGATGCTTATGATTGGGTGATGGTACCGAACGTCTATGGTATGAGTCAATTTGCGGATGGAGGTTTTTTTGCGACCAAGCCCTATATCAGCGGTTCTAATTATATCATGAAAATGAGCGATTATAAAAAAGGCGATTGGCAACAAATCTGGGATGGACTCTTTTGGCGTTTTATGGATAATAACCGCGACTTTTTTCTTAAAAATCCTAGACTAGGAATGTTGGTACGTACCTTCGATAAGATGAATCCTGAACGAAAAAAGATGCTTCTTGAAAATGCTGAACAGTTTTTAAAAAGCCTATAGAATTCAATGTTTAAACAATTTTTTATAGAAACATGAGTCATCCCGAATTTTAAACCTTTGATTAAGAGCATATAAGTGGAATTTGATTTTTTTGCACTTAAAGCTAATAGCTTTTTTACCTTAACCAACTATAGATTTTACAGGATGACTCATATTAAATTTTTGAGACCTTTTTAGAAAATGATCTATTCTACTTTTTTCATAATAAATCCTTTGGGAGCAGTTGTGTCGCCTGAGACCACTTCCATATAAATTTTCATATAGTCGCCTACGAATTCAGCAACAAGGATATTGATTTCATCACCATCATCATTCAAGACAATGGTATTTTTTGCATTAGTTTGAGCTTTTATACTACGTTCTGTTTTAGTCACGGTCCAACTACTCACTTCGAAGCTAGAACCTTTACATTCTGAATGTCTCGATCCGCCAATCATCGTCGCTTTTCCGTCTAGTTCAAAGTTTATGATAACATCTTTTTCGCAATTATCATCTCCTAATCTAAAAACTGATTCCCATTTTCCAGTTAGCTTTTTTGCGGTAGGCGCACCAAAATCAACCGTAAAACTGTAAAGAGTGATGGATAAGAAAACAACGATATATAAATTTAAATTCTTCATTTTTTTATTTTATTAATAAGGGGATTATCAAAATTGGATATAGAAATTATTTGCAATTACCTTTATTGTATACACTTACTGCTTCTGCGATGGAAGCTAAATCGCGTCCATATTCTCCCACTCTGATTTCAGCATATAATACTTCACAGTCTTGGAATAAACTAGCAAAACCTTTTTTCCAGTTAATAAATTTAGGGTTTTTGAAATCACCAACATTTACATAACCATCTTCTCCCGAAACAGTAATTAATGTTTGAGGATCAGGCAATGATCCATCCTTTTTTATTTCCATAGGGAAGATCTGAAGCAACTTCATTTTAGGACCAGATTGAATTACTTCGACGGCATAGTAGAATTTTTTTATCGACAAAGAACCTCTTCTTTTTATTACACTAAAAGTTCGACCATTAAAAGAACCTCTTTTGAATCTGTGAGGTGTTACATTCATCTCAACTGGTGATCCTTTTTTATTGTAAACAAACTTTAGATTTTTTTCTTGATAAAATCTTGGATCTTCTCCTATTCCACGTTGGAAAACATAAGTTCCAACCAATGAATCTCCACTGGTAGTAATATAGTATCCATCATATTTTACACTTCGGTCAACAGGTGCTTTAGCTGGAACTATAACTGGTTCTTTAGGTTCGTACTTTTCATAATTGACACCTTCTGGAGCTGTAGCAGTAGATATGTCAATCGGAAAATAAAGGGTGGTAACTCCTTGTTCTTTCATCGTTTTATGTCGACTTTCAATCAGATTTTTTAGCGAACTTGTAATAGATTTCTTTTTCTTTGTATTAACTGCTAAGCTTGCATACTTTTCTGCATCCTCAAAATTTTCTGTTAAGAGGTTGGCTACTGCAAGATTATAAAGACAGGCATGGTGAATCTTAACTTCTTTCTTATTATCCGGAGAAAAATTATCTTTCTGTGCCGTCCAAAAATCAATCATTGGTTGAAAATTCTTTTTAGTTTCATCATTAGGAATGTTTGGCTTAATGGCTTTCATAACCTTAATGGCTGCTTCTGCGTTGGAGGCAAACTCATCCGCGTTAGCTACTTTTTTTCCAGTAGGAACTTGAATTGCTAAAAAAGTTTCGTTAATAGAAATATCGTATTTTCTCTTTATTAAGGTAGAGAAAGTACTAAAAGCTTTGTTGATCGCTTCTTTTTGTAGTTTGTTATAAGTTGCCTTCCTATTACTCCAAGCTTTTGCTAGTTCAGCCTTTGAATTAAATGGCGTTTTTTTGCTTTTTAAAAATTGATAGGATGTACCTTCTGCAGAACTACCATAAATTTGCTGCTCAATTATTTTTCCATTTTTATCTTCTATCGTAAAAGTAACCGGTACTTGATACAACATAGTTCGGTGGTATTGAGTGGTTTTTTTTGCATTTCCATTCTTATCTTTAGTAGTAATAGTATTGGCTTTTTCTTCTGAAGATATTAGTCTAAAGGGATTTACCTTTGCATTGATATGAAAATGTCCTCCTTCTGGTAATTTTTTAAAAGCTCGTAAGGTTAAATATTTATCACCTAAATCCTTTGGCGTAAGACCAATAGCACTAAGTGCTTCACCAATAGGATTGATGGAAATAGAATAGGTGGTGAATTCCGCCGGAAGCGGTTCGCTTGGTAGTCGATTGTTGCTTACATTTGCTCTTTTATCTTTAATGCGTTGGGCATCTGAATCAGTGTAAATAAAAAGACATACTACTAGTAGTAGGAAAAATTTAGATTTTCTCATATTGGATTTTTATTAGAACAAAGTCTATTAGAATAATAAATTTCTAAGGCTGTTGTCTTATTGATTTAAGACAAAAAGAGTGTGGGGATTGATAAGTTACCAGTTCGACTGTACTTTTCTTGTATGAATGTTTAGATGGCAGTATTTATAACAATACGGAGATATTGCATATAGTATTGTTATTTCCAAATACCTTACCAATAATTTAGGATAGGAGTCGTTGTTTTCGAATGTTAGTAGAAGTTTAGTCTATGTGTATTGATATTCTATGGCTTTGTCTAAGATCTTTTGCCTCAGCGCGCGCTAGGCGTGTTCTAAATATTATCAAAAATTCTTTAGAAGAAAAAAGTATCTGAAATGATAAATCCATACTGCGGTAAAATTTCTAAAATAAAAAAACGCCCATAGCCGAAGCTATGGACGCTCACCGTGTATGAACACGGTTTTCTGGGGTTACAGCTAAAACAATAAAAGGACGGATTGTCCAATTATCTAAATGTTTTTATAATTAAGTTTGTCTAAGAATAACTCCACACAGGCAGCCATTTTTAAACAACCTCATTGAATGTGCTAACGCACATCAGAAAATATTTTGTTTGGGATTTTCTTTGAATACTAAAAAGATAAGGAATAGTAGTTTATTGGTTTAACATTCCTAAGGCAAATATAGACGAGAACTTATCAGTTGAATAATAAGAGAATGTTAAATTGGTTCCGCTTCTGTTAAGAGATAAATAAAACTACTAGAGTTATCGGGGTACATCTTTAAAATTCCTTTAAAGGTTTTACGTTCATCCATTTTATAACGCTTAAGCGCTTTAGGCTTTACCTTGATATCGACAATCGTTTCTGGCCCGCCACCGCCACAAAAAAAGCAGGTTGCATTTGGATTCCGAGACAATACAAAACTCACTCCCAAAGCATCCAACGCAATCACATACCCAGAGATTTGTACTTCTTTTCCATTAAATTGCTTAATCAAATCTCCAAAGGTCGCTACATCGTATTCCAACATCAATTCCTCTGAATATTCTTTCTCAAACTTCACATCTGCCAGCGTCACCCAATCCAAAACCTCTTGCCCTCGCACCGTGTCCACCATGCCGCCTATGAAAAGAACCATCAGTAAAAATATAATTCGCACCTTTTTCATATCGCAAAAGTAATTAATAATGAATAATTTTTAAATTAATAATGCGCTTTATCGTGGTCTTTTTTGAGACCTCCACCGGTAAAGATAACGACTTAAAACGATTGCTGCTGTTAATTCTTTATTAAAGAATCAGAATTCATATAGATTATTGTTCAGAACATCCCGATAGAAAATATACCCAGCAGAAGGACATTATTAATTAAAATCACGAACCAAGCGCATTATTCATTATCCATTACCCCACTATTCATTAAACCCATCCTGAATCCGCTGCACCAAAAGCCCCGTCACTCGTTTTCTCAACTCCCGTTCATATGTCTGATAAATTTCCCATTCCTCCACCGTAAACTGTCCCACCACAATTCCAATTAATAGATTTTTAAACTTTAAATCCTTCCGAATAGCATGCTTTATATACTCCAATCTTTTAGGTTTAGACAAAGCATAAAATTTGCCTTTTCGTAATGCTAAATAATTTTTAAAAACAGCCAGTAATAAATCATTTTGAAATTTTAAAATAGGACGTAAACAAGTATTTTGAAAACGCTCCTCCGGCGAAGTAGCCGCCTCTTCTATAATGATCGGAATCACTGGACGAATACTTTTTACTAATAAATCTCTGGTATCTATTTCCATAGTAGTTAATCTAAATAATAGTGGTTTTGGCTACGCGAAGGTAACTCTGAGACTTCCTAACAAAAAACAAGTAGAATTGTTAATAACCAACTAGAAAGAAAGAATTGAAACCAAGAGATCTATACGTTACAAGATCGAGTGTCTTCCGAATCAAATTCTAAATTACAAAAAATCACGATCGAAGAATCATATCTCATTTGGTATAAAGCGCATTATTAATTATTAATTATGCGAATCAGGGGTTGAAAATAATTGAAATAGTATAATTAACCATATCTTTCTATTGACATGGGAGTTTTTTTGCTATTTGCTTTTAGCCATTGGCTATTTGCCCTCTTCAATCGCGATTGAAGAGGGCAAATAGCAAGAAGCAAGCGGCAAGAAGCATCTTCCAAAGCCATTTTTTATTATTGATTAGAAATTTAACTACTGATTCGCATTAATTATTCATTATTCCACTCCCGCCATCGCTCTGCCCGCCAACCAGCCACCCGTCCATGCTGCCTGAAAATTAAAACCACCCGTTACCGCATCAATATTCAGGACCTCTCCAGCAAAAAATAAATTAGGCAATTTTCTACTTTTAAAAGTTTTAAAATCTACCTCTTTTAAGAACACACCGCCCGCAGTAACGAACTCGTCCTTAAAAGTACTTTTTCCTTTGACTGCGTAAGTTCCTTGCGTCAGCTCCGTCACTAATTTATTAAATTGCTTTTTAGCCAAGTCTGCCCATTTACGATCTTCCTCAATCCCTGCTGCTGCGATTAGTCGTTGCCATAATCGTCGAGGTAAATCAAATTGTGGATATTTTATTACCAGACGAAGTCTATTTTCTTCCTTGATTTTTCGAAGTGCTTGTTCCGCCTCATTATAGTTGATCTTACCAAGCCAGTTGACCTGTAGATTAAAATCATATTGTTTTTCATTGAGCAATCTTGCTCCCCAAGCTGATAATTTAAGTACGCCCGGACCACTCAATCCCCAGTGCGTAATCAATAGCGGACCGCTTGCTTCCAGTTTAGTTCCAGTAACTTTTACCAGTGCATCGGGAACTGATAAACCCGCTAGATCTTTTATTCTTTCATCCTTAATATTAAAAGTAAAAAGAGAAGGGACAGGAGCAATGGTTTTATGGCCAACCTCTTGGAGCATCGCCCAGATTTTAGGATTGCTACCAGAAGCGAGCATTAGTTTGTCTGCTCGATAATCCGCCGCTGGAGTGGTCACAATCCATTGTTCAGAATCGTCTGGAGCAAGCGAAATTTTGGTTACACGCGAACTTGTCAAAACTCGAACACCTGCTTTTTGCGCTGCACCCAATAAACAATCAATCACCGTTTGAGAACGATCCGTTACCGGAAACATTCTACCATCTGCTTCGACCTTGGTTTTTACTCCCCGACTTTCAAACCATTCTACGGTATCCTTACATTGAAATTGATGAAAAGGACTCAGTAACGGTTTTTCACCACGAGGATAAAATTTGGTGAGTGGTTTAGGCTGAAAACAGGCATGCGTCAGATTACAACGACCACCTCCCGATATTCTTACTTTTTCCAATACAGACTTGCCACGTTCTAAGATCGTTACCGACAAATTGGGATTGGCTTCAGCGCAGGTAATAGCCGCAAAAAAACCAGCGGCTCCACCTCCTACAATATATACTTGCTTTTTCTCTGACACTTCTAACTTGATTTCGTAACTAATAAAGCGAATTTACGTCCTTTTAAGAGTATGTCCAAATTTTTATGATTGTGCGAAATTTTACAATTGCAGCCAATTAATAGAAGTTTAGACATGCTCTAATAGTAGAATCCATAAGGGACATGCATACTACTGGACATTTGTGGGTTTGGCGCTACTCTCCGGCGATACTGCCGGAGCTAGGAGGCAGAATATGGGAAAATGTCCAGTAGTATGCTGGCAGACTGATAAACGACTCCTTTGTTTTTTTCTTAAATTTGTACCAACCAATATTCAAACCATCATGGCTTTACAGGCACTCGAAACAGAGCAAAAGGCGCTCGAAATTAATTTGGATGACAATATCTATGGTACGTTTGCCGAAATCGGTGCCGGACAAGAGGTAGCACGCTACTTTTTTCAGGTCGGTGCGGCGGCGGGAACCATTGCCAAAACGATTTCCGCCTACGACAAAGTTTATTCAGATAAAATATATGGATTGGAAGCTAGCGGTCGCTATGTTTGTGAATCTCGTTTGTATAAAATGTTGGATCACGAATATGACTTGATGATAGAGCGTCTCGAAAATCAGCGTCCTAATGCAAATTTTTTCGTCTTCGCTGATACAA
Source organism: uncultured Saprospiraceae bacterium (assembly GCA_937995675.1). GTDB lineage: Bacteria > Bacteroidota > Bacteroidia > Chitinophagales > Saprospiraceae > JALZUU01. The sequence continues at coordinate 19,080 of CALKJE010000313.1, read as the reverse complement.
TCGCTGCCATCAATTATACCAAAACCATTAAAGGAGATGGTTGGTTAGGATTGCGATTTCAGCTTTCGCCAAATGGCCCACCTAACGATATCGTACTCCACGTAAAAATGTTGGATAATGATAATCATCTTCAGCAACAAGCGATCGGCGAATTGGGTGTCAATCTGATTTATGGTTGTTATAAATACCACGAAGATCCCGAAATGCTTATTCAGTCATTGATGGATGGACTACATGGTCGAGTCGCGATTGATATGCTGCGTTTGTCAGGACCTAATTTTGAAGAAGTGGATAATCGTTGGTTATGCTTGATGTTGGTTAAACATGGTTTGAGCGATGTAGCGATGTTTGGACCAGATGGTCGATCCGTGCACGGTTCTGAATTTTTATATCGAAAAAATGTATTGGTCGTGCGAGGAAGTTTCCGACCGCCGACTTTGGTGAATGTAGACATGATCCGTTCGAGTCGAGATCAGTTTTTTCAAGAGCCAGAAGTAGATCCAAATAAAGCGTTTGTCTTGACGGAAATTACAATGGATAATTTAAAATCTGATGGAGAACTAGATGTAAAAGACTTTATGGATCGGGCAGACTTACTCTGTGCGCTCAATCAAACAGTGGTTATTTCTAACTGTGAAGAACACCATAAATTGGTTCGTTATCTGGCCGATTTTAAACCTGCCAACTTGGGATTGGTACTGGGTGTGCGAGAATTGTTAGAAATGATCAGCACCAAATATTTCGAAAATCGAGATGGTAGATTGCTAGCTAGTTTTGGGGAACTTTTTACTCGAAAAGTGAAGATGTATATTTATCCGACGATGCAAGAGGGTAGTGAAGAATTGATGAATGCGGAAAACCTACCGATTCCAGAAGGAATTAAATTTTTATATAAACACTTATTGGATTCTAAGCATATCGTAGATATTGAAGGATTCCAACAAGAACATCTACATATTTTTTCCAGAGAGGTATTGAGAATGTTGAAAGATAATGAAGAAGGCTGGGAACAGATGGTAGTGCCACGGGTAGCAAAAATGATCAAAGACAAATGCTTGTTTGGTTTTCCTTATAAACAAAAAGAATTTGAATACTAAAAAGAAAATGGTGAAACTTATTTCACTACTCAGCGGAGGATGCTTTTGTTTTTTAATGGCGTGTAATACGAGCTCATCACCAGCGGATGAGACGACTCCACCACCGATGGCAAAACAAACTACGATCACCGATAACGAAACGACCAAAATGGCTACTCCTCCAGAAATAAAAATGGACTCTGCAATTGCAACTACGCATTTGATGGGTAAATTCGATCCATTAAAAGATAGTGATTTTATCCAAATTGATATCCAATATGCAGATCGTCCCGGTCAGCTTTTACACAAAGAAACCTATGCTGCCTTTATTCGAATGTATGAAGCTGCTAAAAAAGACGGGATCAAATTAATCATCAAATCAGCTACTAGAAATTTCTCCGCTCAAAAAGCAATCTGGGAAGGCAAATGGCATGGTAAGCGTTTGCTCGAAGGAAATATCAATGCTGCTAAAAAGATTCCAGATCCAGTAGAACGAGCCCTTAAAATTTTAGAATATAGTTCTATGCCAGGAACCTCTCGTCATCACTGGGGAACAGATATTGATTTTAATGCTTTTGTTAATTCTTATTTTGAAAAAGGACAAGGAAAAAAAGAATACGATTGGTTGGTTGCCAACGCAGGTAAATTCGGATTCTGTCAACCTTACACACCCAAAGGCACAGAACGTCCTGATGGCTATAATGAAGAAAAATGGCATTGGTCCTACTTGCCACTAGCAAAGCGATTATCAGATCAATATAAAATACGTCTAACCAACGAAGATATCTCTGGATTCGATGGCGCAGAAACAGCTCCTCAAATTGATATTATAAAAAAATACGTCCTCGGAATTAACCATCACTGCCTTTAAGGTGTTATAGATTTAGGTCGCTGTTCTGTATAACCATTCAACGACCTGACTGCCGTAGGCAGTTTCAATATTTCAACAAGCGAAGCGTTTCAACAATTCAACAATTCAACAAAACAATGGCCTTAACAGAATCCACTATGCTACCCCTCGGTACCGAGGCACCAAACTTTCATATCAAAGATACCGTTAGCGGTAATTATTATACCCTTGACGATTTAAAATCTGATCGAGCAACGGTGATCATGTTTATTTGTAATCACTGTCCGTATGTGATTCATGTCAATCCAGAATTGGTACGGATCGCTAATGAGTACCGGAATAAGGGCGTTGCTTTTATAGCGATTAGTTCTAACGATGTGGAGGCACATCCAGAGGATAGTCCAGATAAAATGAGTCTGGTAGCAAAAGTATTGCGTTTTCCTTTTCCATACTTATATGATAAACACCAAGAAGTAGCAAAAGCATATGATGCGGCTTGTACTCCTGATTTCTATGTTTTTGATGGAAATTTAAAACTTGCTTACCGCGGTCGTCTAGACGATTCTCGTCCAGGCAACGGAACTGCCCTAACGGGTGAAGATCTGCGAGGAGCGATTGATTCCGTCCTCAGCGGTACAACCATAGAAAAGCAATATCCAAGTATGGGATGCAACATAAAATGGAAGTCGTAGAGACGATTCACGTAGAGACGATTCACGTAGAGACGATTCACGTAGAGACGATTCACGTAAAGACGATTCATGTAAAGACGATTCATGTAAAGACGATTCATGAATCGTCTCTACGACGACGACGACGTCCCAAAATAATTCCCCAAAGCCGTCATAAAATCCTTCTTACGGCTAACGGAAACGTCAATTTCTTGACCATTTTCCATTTTTACATATCCACCTTTTCCACGCATATATTGTTGAATACGATTGATGTTGATGGTGTAGGATCGATGAATCCGTATAAATTTTAACGGATTCCCGATCATGGATTCGAGTGCACTTAGAGTTTTGCAGACCAGCATCTTTCTACCATCACTAAAGTATAGATGAGTGTAATTGCCTTCTGCCTGTAGACTGACGATTTCTTCTGTTTTTTCAAAATTAAGTCCTCCCATAATTGGTAATAGAATCTTTTGACGAATCTTATCAGAAGGAGATGGTTGGCGTTGTGAAGCATTATTCATAATAGGCAGTTTTTATAGGTTAATAGAATTCGATCGATTGGGTAGACAATGATTTACTACAAAACAATTTTAAGTAAAATAAGCGCTGTAAACAAGCCAAAATTGGCTTATAAGTCAGGTTTCTGATTTGAATTTATCAATCTAATTTTCTATCTTTCCTGACTAATACCCGACAGAAGCCTATGTCTAAAACACCATCTGATAAATTATTTCGCTTGATTCATTCCCTTTCTGGATCAGAGCTTCGCTATGTTTCTATCTATCTAAAACGGCAAGCATCCCGCAGTGATCAAAAATATTTATTGCTTTTTCAAACGATCGCGGCACAAGAAACCCAAGATGAACCGGCTCTACAAAGAGAAGTATATGGTGACGAAAAAATTACGAGTAGAAAATATTCTCAACTAAAAGCATATCTATATCAGGCTATTCTTAATGCACTCCAACTTTATGATGAAGGGACTTCTGTTGTTTACAAAATAAATAATCTAATACAGCAAGTACAGGTATTGTATAATCGCTCTCATTATCGAGAGTGTCTAGAACTGTTGGCGAAAGGAAAAAAGATTGGAGAAGAGTACGAACTGTTTTTAGAATTGATTGAAATTCTAAATTGGAGAAAAAAAATTGCCTATGCTCGAGAAGACATTGCTTTTTTAGACAGTGAACTAGAAAAAATGGATGCTGAAGAACAAGGGCATATTGCCCGTATTCGAAATCTTTCTGCGTACCAACGCATGCTCTATCAGTTAATTATTAGTCGTCGAAAATATGCGGTTCTCCGAAGTGCAGATCAACAGCAATGGCTTCAGGAAATGTTGGCTGATCCCTTATTGCAATCTCCTGAAAATGCGCTTTCTAAACGAGCCAGAATTCTCTATTTTCGGATTCGAAGCAATGCTGCCTATTCAATGCTTAAGTACGAAGATTTTTATGAATTTAGTACAGCGCAGATTTCTTTAATGGAAAAATATCCCATGCTTCTAAAAGAAGATAAATCTGCTTATATCTATGGGAGAACAAATTTGATTCTTGCTTGCGGATTACTTGGGAAATATGAAGAAGTAAAATCTAACTTGTTGATTTTTAAAGGATTAAAAGGTGATTCAAAAGACGATGACTTCCGAATATTTAAGCATTATAACACGCTTTCTTTTCGGTTGTGTATTCAGACGGGAGCATTTGAAGAAGGCTGGAATATACTTCAAGAGCATTTAAAAGACTTACCAAAATACGAAGGCCAATCTTTAGAACGAGGAAGTTTTTACTTTCAATATTTCTACATTAGTTTTGGAAATGGAAACTATGATGAGGCACATAAATACTTAAATCTTTGGTTGGATTTACCACGAAGTATCGAGCGAGAAGATTTACAGAGTTTGGCCCGAATGCTTAATCTGATTATCCATTATGAAATGGGTAATACGGTGTTATTAGAATCGCTTATAAAGAATACATATCGTTATTTGAGAAGGAAAAATCAGGTCTATGAATTTGAAAAAGCACTTTTACAATTTTTTCAACAAACGGTAAAAGGAAATGATCGAAGCACGTTGGCAAGTGCAAGGGAAGAACTGAAAAGCGCTATTGAAGAATTGGCGGAGCAACCTTCTGAAAAGATCCTATTGGAATATTTTGATTTTACTTCCTGGATAGAAAGTAAAATCAATAAAATTCCTTTTGCAACGGTTATTGCAAATCGTTATCAGCGTGCTAAATGATCGCCTTTTTCTAATCTAGTATCTTGTATCGCATCAGAAATGGACTCTCTTCCAGACTTAACTTCTGTCCAAGAACCTTTACCAGTACGAATTTTATAATTAATTAGGGCAGCGGCTCCACCTTTAGCCGTACGTTGTTGTTCCGTTGGCATGATGGCTGTAAAGCTCTTTACTTTAATCGTGTTGAGTTGTAATTTTTTCTTTTTCATAATCTAACTATTTTAAAGGTTGAAAAAAGTGCTGTACTTAACTACTTATTAAGATAATACTTTTTTTCTAATAAAGGAAACCAATAAATGATAAAAGTCAGAAGGCTAAATGAGTAATGTTTTTGACTAGCTCGAAGGTTAGAGGGATTCAATTTGTAGTCTATTTTACAAAAAAGTAAATTCGATCACCTCTTTTAGATTATACGGGCCATAATCTTTTGACCGTTTCCCAGACCAATCCTGTTTCAAAACCTTTGCGGATCGCATGTTCGGCCAGCTTGCCTCGTCGTTTCCACATATCCGCTTCTCGGAGGGTACGATCTTTCTTTTCGAGTAGATCTACTAATTTTTGATCATAGTCAAACTCTTCTAGTTCTTGCATCGCTTTTTTGATACAATAGGGAGATATCTTTCGACGTCGTAATTCTTGCCGAATACGAACTCGGCCCCATTTTTTAATTCTAAATTTTCCTCGAGCGTAGGAGCGAGCAAACCGTTCTTCATTTAAAAAATTATCTCCGATTAGAAGTACAATAATATTTTCTAAGTCTTCACCAAAAACACCGAGTTCCATGATTTTTGTACGGACTTCACTATGACAACGATCCTGATAAGCACAGTATTTCTGTAATCGTATCAACGCCTGCGTTTGCGTAAGAGAGACTTTAGGCTTTTTATCCAAGAGATTTTTTTAAAAAAAATAAAAATAATTATACAAACAGGCTGACTTTTTAAAATCTTTCCGTCATAAGAGCATGTTTGAAACAAATTTAAACAACTTCTTTATTTATAACTAAAATAACAATTAAAATGACAGACTTGTTTGACCTCGGAAAAATCTCTGAAATGGCAACGGAATATGCACCAAAAGTGATTGGGGCGATTATTACCCTCGTAATCGGTTTTATGATTATCGGCTGGATTGTCGGTATAGTAAAAAACATGATGCAAAAGCGAGGAATTGATCCTACTATTTCCCCCTTTCTTACCTCTCTAGTAAGCGTAGGTCTTAAGGTGATGCTTTTATTAAGCGTAGCAGGAATGTTCGGAATTGAAACGACTTCTTTTGTCGCTATTTTCGGTGCAATGGCCTTTGCTATTGGAATGGCATTACAAGGAAGCTTAGGACATTTTGCCAGCGGAATTATGATTCTAATCTTTAAACCTTATAAAGTAGGAGATCTGGTAGATCTGGGCGGTAATGTTGGAGTAGTGGATGAAGTACAAATTTTTAATACCCTACTTGTTACACCTGATAATAAGAAAATAATCGTTCCTAATGGTGTAGTTACTAGCGGAATCATTACCAATATTTCTGGACAAGGAGAGATTAGGGTGGATATGACTTATGGAATAGGATATGATGATGATATTGATCAGGCACGTTCTATTATCCTCGAAGTAGCGAAGCGTTGTCCACAGATTACACAAGCAAAACCAGTAGATGTATTCGTTGCTGAATTAGCGGATAGCTCTGTTAACTTTACCGTCCGACCTTGGGCGAAAAGCGAGCATTACTGGGATGTATTCTTCTTTATGCAGGAGAACATTAAAAAAGAATTCGATAAAGCGAATATAGGTATTCCATACCCACAAATGGATCTACACTTAAAATCTAATATGCCAGTATCGGCTAATTAAATAATACATCTTTCATATAAATACACATTAGCGGTGGAGTAAATACTCTACCGCTTTTTTTTATTAAGGAACTTATTTTCCTATATTTGGTTATGCGTCTATTTTTGCTGATCCATCTTCTTTTATTTTCTTCTATCTTGATTGGACAACCCGAACCTTGTGTTGATCCACCTACGATGACTTCTTTTTGTACTGAGGCTTGTATTATCTGTGATATTGACGGATTTACTGGTCGTCATAACGCTACTATTGTTGGACAAGCGCCTCCTGGATTTGCAGGAGAATGCACTTTTGTCGCACACAATATGCAATGGATCGCTTTCATTGCAGGTAGTACCGACTTAGCAGTAAATATGGCTGTGAATAATTGTGATATGGACTTCGGACTAGAGTTTGGTCTCTATGAAGGAATTGACTGTCAAAATTTTCGCCGTATTTCTAATTGCTTTGGTGGTGCTGCTGGAATCATCAATGAGGGTCAGAGTGGAACGATCACCAACAATGAACCACTTATCATTGGTCAATATTATTATATCGTCATGGACGGAGGGTTTGGTGATAACTGCGACTGGACTTTTACGGTCACTTCTGGAAGTACCAGTGTACTACCTATCGAAGATAGTGGTCAAATTATAGGACCAAGTTCCGCTTGTCCTGATTTTCCATTAAGCTATTCTGTAGAAGCACCGATTGGTGCAACAGAGTTTTTTTGGACACTAAATGGTGCAGCAGCAGGAGATAGTAGTAGCATTACTGAGATTACTTTTCCAGCACCTGGCGTATATAACCTTTGCGTTACCTCCGCTAATCGCTGTGATGAAGGTCCTCCTTCTTGTAGAGAAATTATAGTAGAATCCATCCCGCCAACAAACTTGACAGAAATCGTTTGTGAAGGAGAATGCTTCGAAGTAGCGGATACCTTAATTTGTGAGACAGGCTTTTATAATTTTGTTTTAGAAAATCAGGCGGGTTGTGATAGTATTGTTACCGTCAATCTGACCGAGCAACCTACTCCGGTTTCAAATTTAGATTTATTTCTCTGTACCGAAGATACGTTCTTTATTGGAAATTTACCTTTCGTGGAAACTGGGATTTATGAAGAGACACTGCCTTCTTTTCAGAATTGTGATAGTATTATTAATTTAGATCTAGAAGTAATTATTTGTAATATTCAATCCACTTCTCAAACAGAACCAGTCGATTGTTTCGCAGAAAATAATGGACAAATTGATTTTATGGTAACGGATGGAACACCTCCTTTTACCTATTCATGGGAGCAACTAAATGGGAATGCAAACGGTGTTGGATTTATTGATTTTCTTAATTTTAATACTTCTCTGATCACGTTGGTATCGGGTACTTATAGTATTACGATTGAAGATAGTTTCGGCAATTTTAATTTTATTATAGAAACAATTGATCAACCAGAGCGCTTGACCGTAGATCTTCAACCACTGGATCAAAATGGTTTTGGTGTTTCTTGTCCTGAAGCAACAGACGGAAGTATTACCGCGGAAGTGATGGGCGGGAACAGTAACTTTAATTATGATTGGAATAATGGAGCAACATCATCAACTATCGATCAACTTGGTCCGGGTGCTTACACCGTCCTTGTAACTGACAGCAAAGGCTGTTCGGAAACTGAAACCTTGATCCTTGATGCACCCGTTCCGATTGAAATTTCTGCCGATTTTTTAGGACCAGATTGCTCAGGATCAACCACGGGAATGATTGAACTTATCCAAACTACGGGAGGAACAGGTGTATATGAATATGCTTTAAATGGAGGTGTTGCTACCAATGAAATGTTATTTACAGACCTACCAGCAGGAGCATATGAAGTTTTAGTAACCGATGAAAATGGTTGTACTGGAACCACCAATGGCACCTTGATTGCAGCTGAAATACCGATCGTAGATTTAGGCGAAAGCCAAACCATAGATTTAGGAACGACCATTGAATTAAATCCTTCAATTAATAATATTCAGATTGATACTTTCTTGTGGACTAGTACCACGGAATTTGATTGTGAGGTTTGTCTTAACCCAGAAACGCTACCACTAAACGACGGTTTCTATCAATTAGAAGTGGTCTCTGCCGATGGCTGTGTTGGAAAAGATTCCGTCGCTGTTTCAGTCATGAAACTTAGAGAATTCTATGTGCCAAATGCTTTCAGCCCGAATGCGGATGGTCGTAATGATTATTTTACAATATACGGTGGAGTAGAAGTGGAGTCCATTGTTTCACTAACGATCTTCAATCGCTGGGGAGGTGTTTTTTATGAAGGAAATAACCTAAGGCCAAGTAATGAATTGGAAGGCTGGAATGGACGAGTAAAAGGAGAAAATGCCGAGCAAGGAGTCTATGTCTGGGTCGCACAAATTCGTTTTATAGACGGTGTTGTTTTAGATTATGGTGGAGATATTTCTTTAATTCGGTAAAAAAATAAAAGGTGTTTTTTTTCGTTTTTAACAAAAAAAAAGTAAAAAATGAAAGTAATCCTAACTGTTAATTTATGGCTATTTATTTTTAGCTCCCTTTGTATTGGTCAGGAACTTGCCTATACTTATCCTTTTAGTTTAAGTAAAGTTTCTGAAGATGTAACATCTGTGGAGATGTTTTCTGAAGTGATAAATGATTTTGATACCCTGAATATCAATGGTGATTTTGAATTCGAATCTGAACCGATAGCTAAAAGGTATTTAGAAAAAGGGAGGATAATTAAAATTCAGAATTATAAGGACGATTTTGAACTTTTATATCAATATGACAAAAATGGAAATATTCAATCAAGGGTTTCCAACCGGTCAGTGGGCACGAACAGAGTGGTACGATATAACCTGGATCAAAAGGAATTAAAATTGGAAGCCATTCTTGGTGATGTTAAAAGAGAAGAAAGGCAATTCGATTCATTAAACAGAGAGTTTGTTCAGTTATCTTATTCCAAAAGTTCCAGAGGCGAAAAAGTACTTAAATATCTGACGATTTATGATGGAGATAATATTTTAAGAAAAGAGTCTTATAAAAACGAGGTGTTGGAAAGGATTGAAAACTATGAGTACCGTGATGATAAGATAAAGCGCACAAAAACAGTTGATGTAGACGGGAATTTATTAGAAATTAAAAATTACAGTTATTACGAAGGACGAGAAGAAATAGAAATAATAAGATTTAAAAACCAAGAATCATCTAGAACCTTGAAAGTTGATTTTTTTGATAAGAAAGAAAATTTGATCAAGGCTTATATTATAAGCTTTACAGAAAATGGACAAACAGCACTGATAGGTGAATTCAGACCATCATTTTAAAAATAAAAGAGGACTTGTTTGGGATGTTTAATCTATGTTACGTTAACATTACAGAAGACGTGACTGATAAACCAATTAACTGATTAACATTTTTTCATCTAAATGATAATTTTAAATAAAAAGGTAAATAGAATTAAATCAATACTCCGAATTCTTTCAACCAAATCACATCGCCCTCAATAATTTCCCTGCCGCTGCTAATGTCTCCTCTTTTTTTGCAAAACAAAAACGCACGACTTTTTCATCTCGACCACTACTATAAAAAGCAGAAACAGGAATGACGGCTACACCAATTTCCGTGGTTAAATATTTAGCAAATTCCGTATCAGGCAAATCACTAATCTCACTATAGTCGTATAGTTGAAAATAAGAACCTTCTGAAGAAAGTGGTTTTAAGGACGCACCAACTAATTGATCTTGAAAGAAATCTCTTTTTTGTTGATAAAAGTTAGGTAATTGTTGGTAAGTCTCTGGATCTTCTAAAAAATCAGCAATTCCATATTGTACAAAAGAATTACAGGAAAAGACATTGAATTGATGGACCTTTCTAAATTCACTCATCAATATTTTTGGCGCCACACAGTATCCCATTTTCCAACCCGTACTATGGAAAGTTTTACCAAAAGAATAGACCAATAAACTTCTTTTAAATAGTTTTGGAAATCGTAAAACACTTTGATGTAATTCTCCATCATAAATCAAATGTTCATACACTTCATCAGATAAAACGATAATATCTGTTCCGTTGGTCAATTGTTCTAACATTTGCATGTCCTCTACACTTCTAATTTTTCCAATCGGATTGTGAGGCGTATTTACAATGATCATTTTCGTTTTGGTCGAAATCAATGCGCCAAAACGTTGCCAGTCAATTTGATAATCAGGACCTACTAATTCGTAAATAACCGGCACACCTCCAGCCAACTCAATCGCTGGTCGATAAGAATCATAAGCTGGCTCAATCAGAATCACTTCATCACCCGGATGTACAAAGGCAGTGATAGCGGTAAACAATGCTTGGGTAGCACCTGCCGTGATGGTAATCTCAGTATCAGGATCAATATTAGTACCGTATGAATTTTTCATTTTTTCGGCCAACCGCTCTCTTAATAAAGGCACGCCAGCCATTGGTACATACTGATTTTTTCCATTTTTTAAATGAAAATTTACTCGATTTTGTAACGCTTCCGGACAGTCAAAATCAGGAAAGCCTTGAGAAAGATTAATGGCTCCATGCTGATTGGCCAAAGCAGACATAATGGAGAAAATATTAGTGCCAACAGTTGGAAGTTTTGATTGAAGATTCATATAAATATTATTGAAAAAACTAAAGATTGAGGCTAGCTCTTCTAGTTTATTTGTTTAACTGTTTAATCGTTTATTTGCTAAACGATTAAATAAATCAGCGGCGATCAATTATGAGATACAATCAAAAGCAGACAGGCAATTTCCCAATGCCCTTAATCCCTGCTCAAAATTTATAACCCACCTTCATTACCACCGTTCTTGGTAAAACTGGAACTACGATAAAACTTGCATCTGGATTTGCTGTTATAAATTCTGGTGTAGCGGCGTTCGAGCTGCTCCCAAATTCATTAGGACCAAATGAGTACATTAAACCAGTACTGTTAAATAGATTATTACAAATAAGAGAGAGCGAAACATTTTTGGAAATTCGACCACTAACACCTGCGCGGAACATACTAAAGCCAGGTAATTGATAGGCATTGGCTACATTGGCTTGTCGTTCACCAAGGTAGCGCCAAGCAGCAAATATTTGATAGCTGCTAATTTGGTAACTAGGAATAAACTCTAAAGTCAGTTTAGGTTGGTGCGCTAATTCATTACCTGAATAATCTAAGACTTGATCATCCTCTATGTCAAAAGTACCCGCCGTATCGTAGACTGTAAAAGTAGTTGCCGTTGCTTTTTGTAAGGTTGTTAAAAAACGAAGGTTTAAAGAAGGTAAAGGTTGCCAGTTGGTTTCTAATTCTAGACCAATTGTAGTTGTTTTATTAATTTGTTCAGGCGTAAAAAAGATACCTGCCATTCCAGATTGATCAAAAACAAATTCTGAAAAACCGATATTATCTAGTTGACTCCAGAAGGCCGTAGCAAAAATATTAATGGTATTATTTTGTTGTTTAAAACCTAATTCAGCTTGCTTAATATGTTGGATTCTCCCTTTTTGATCAATAGGAATATTTTCAAAATTATTGAAATAATAATTTAATTCGGGTGCTTTATTACTTCTGGTGAAACGACCAAAAATGGCTCGTTGCTTATCCAATTTGTAATTAATACCTAGTGAAAAATTCAGCAAACTATAAGCAAAGTCAAAAGAATCTTTTTGCAATTCAGGGACGAGCGTAAAATTATCATATGCGGTATTTAAATCTTCATCTTCTCCTCCAGGAATGGCTGTTCCGTTAGATCGATCTTTAATTCCAGTATGATTGGTGTATTCAAAACTGGCACCAAAATCCAAACGCAATTTAGAATTTACTTGCCAAGTATCACTAGCAGCTAATTGGACTTGAGCCACATCTGCTAATGCATTATTATAAAAAAGTCCGCCATAATTTGCAATGCCATTTTCATCAGAAAGTTGAATCACGTCTGTTCCCGGATTCTCTAAAGAAACCTGTAACATCTTCGGTTCATTTTCAAAAGTAGCATAAGCAAAACTTCCTTGTGTAAAAGAGTTAACTCCGGAGTGACCCGCAAAAAGACCTACGTTTAAGCGATGATGAGTCCAATTTCTTTTTAAATTTACTTTATACATTAAATCAGTTACTTTATCTAGCTTATGCCAAAGGGCGGTTCCCAATACGGCATCGTTGGGTAATTGATCATCGGTCAAATATTCAAAAGAAGGAGCAATTGGTGGGTCACTAAACGGACCAAGCGCTCCTAGATTATTGATTCTAGCTCGTTCTGCTCCAGTTGCTGGATCACGGAAAACAACTTGTCCAAAAGAATTAAAATTATTTCCAAGAAAGTAAGTGATAAAATTATCCAGTCCTAATCGAACACTAGAAATGGAGTTTTGCCAGTTAGCAGATTTTCTACTTACTTTAAAACGATTTTCCATAATCCAGCCAGACTTTAGCTGATTGGTTAGATAAAATCCTGCGGCAAAGTCTTTGGTGCGAATTCCATTGTTTGAATTAAAAGATCGAGTTTGAGGAGTCAACTCATCAAAGCGATTTCTTGGGTCAGGTAGATCACCAGATACACTTGGTAGAGACAACGCAGTGGTATTAAAATTTTGACCAAAAGCAGGTCGCGGATTATTCCAATCGGTCGTTGCTAAACCAAGATATCGGTTGGTTTGATCATTTAAATATTTGACATAAAAATTAAGTTGTCCTTCTTTATAAGTCTTGGAAACGTTGGCTTTAAGTTGTCCACCTTTGGCCCAAGGGTAATCGGTATTGCGAGGTCCTTGATCGTATCGATAGAATCCACCAATATTATATGCCCAATTTTTTTTGCCCAATGCACCACTAAAATTTCCATCTAATCGACCCAGTAAATTCCCGTCCCCTTGGATACCGACGGTGGTTTCCAGTTCGTTTTGGCGATTACTATTTCCTCTTTTAGAAATAAAATTAAAAATTCCACCGGGTGCATTGACTCCGGTGATGGCAGCACTACCTCCTCGGATTGCTTCCACTCGATGAGTCGTCAAGTCTGCTCGATGAAATAAATCTGGGCTGTAATAACCGTACTGCACAAGGGTAACGGGAAGGCCATCTTCTTGCAAAGAAACATAATACCATCCCAGATCATCTTCAGCTGAGGAAGCAACGCCACGAGTATAAACACGCGTGTAGACTTCTCCCGCACTGGCATCAACATAAACCCCAGGAATGGCTTTTAGCAAATCTGCCGTACCTCGTGCGTTTCGGATACTAATGTCTTCGGTCGAAAGGGTGGTGATCGAAACAGGAGCATTGAGTTTTTTATCTGTTTGATAAGTCCCAGTTACGACGACACTTTGTAAGTCGAGCGGGTCTGGAGTAAGGATCAAGTCGAGCACCAGATCGGTCCCATTAAATTTTAGGGTATCCGTACGATTGGCGTAACCGATCTGATTAATTTCTAAAATCTGAGTTCCTCCGGGTAGATTTTCAATGGAAAAGATTCCGTTCGCATCAGAAAGTGTTGCAATGCTATTTCCTTGTACTTGGATTAATACATTTTCAATTCCGGCTCCCTCTTGGTCTGTAATGGTTCCTGAGATCGTCTGTGCTTGCAGCTGAAATTGGAAACTCCAAATCAAGCAAAATAATAGGAACCGATTGGTTTTGTACATTAAATTTTCGTTAGAATGATTAAATTTCACAAGATACGCAAAGTAGGGCAAATGATAAACGATTATAACGGGAAATTGGGTGAATAAAAAGGAGTATTTAATGAATGCTGTTTTTTGATCATAACTTGATTTTTGTTTAACTTTTGCTTTTTAGAAAAATATTTTTTGTGATTTATATTGTTAAAATAATACGAAATAAACAGTTTTTTAAAAGATATTTGTTAGCTTTATTTTTTGAATTATATTTTTTTATAACATAATTTTTTTTAATGAAAAAGCTGTTACTATTTTGTTGTTTTTTTAGTTTGGTGAATTTAGTTTTTGCACAAAAACCACCTATTAAATGGGGTAAAGTAGAGGAGGCAGATTTGACCATGACGAGTTACCCTAGTGATGCAGAAGCGGAAGCGGTCGTTTTAATGGACTATGCGTCGATTGATTTTGGCTTTGAAGGTAGTACCCATTATTTGATGCACCATCATGTTCGAATTAAGATATTAAAGGAGTCGGCGTTTGACCGGGGAGACATTGAGATTGAATACTATGCTCATAATAGATTAGAAGAGATCAAGGAATTAAAGGCGCAAGTGATCTTGCCTAATGGCGATAAAATAAAATTAAGTAAAAAAGACATTTTTACAGAAAAGGTAAACGATTATTGGTCTCGTAAAAAATTCGCGATGCCTTCGTTAAAAGAAGGGGCCATTATTGAATATTCTTATCTTAAAAAATCTGAAAGTATTTACAATCTAAGCAACTGGTATTTTCAGACGGATATTCCTACTCGACATAGTGAGTTAAGAACCAATATTCCTGAATGGTTTGAGTATATATCTTTTACACAAGGAAGACCACCGGTAGTTAAGAATGAATTGGTTAATAAAGATATTAGATTTAATAATCGAAACTCTGCTTATCGAACGGAAGGTGGGACAACCAATGCTAGGGTTAGTAAGACTCAATACATTGTGGAGAATATTCCAGCGATGAAATCAGAACAGTTTATTACGACGATGAGAGATTATTATTCAAAAATAACCTTACAGTTAAAAACGGTTCAATGGCCAAATAGTATTAGAGAATCCGTAAATTCTGATTGGCCCACCATTGCAAAACAACTAGAAGAGAATGACTCTTTCGGTAAGCAAATCAATAAGGGTCGAAATACAAAAAAAATTATGGAGGCCGTTAATCCATTGTTGGCCATGACGGAAGACCCCATCGAAAAATTGATGATTGCTTATTCTTTTTTAAACTCGAATATAACGTGGAACGAAACCTATGGAATCTATTCTAGAAAAAGTTTAGATGATGCATATGTAGATAAACAAGCCACGGCCGGAGAATTGAATTTGATGCTTATTGCGATTTGTCGTCAATTAGGTTTAACCGCTTATCCTGTTTTGATTAGTACACGAAGTCATGGTAAAATGCTCGAGGCATATCCAAAGACAGATCAGTTTAATCATGTATTGGCTTACGTAGGAGTAGCAGATAAAGAAGTGTTATTAGATGTGGGTAGTCAGCATCGTAGTCCAAATTTTTTGCGAGTCAACTCTCTTAATTATCGAGGGTGGTTGGTCGATGGTCCTCAATCTCAATGGATCAATATAGGCGTTCCTGCAGATGTTGAAAAAATGATTGTCAATGCAGAGTTGTCTGCTGAGGGAACAATCACGGGAACTGTTCAGGAAATTTGTACAGGATATAGTGCGATGGTAAATCGAAGAGAATATTATGAAAATCGAGAAAAAGACAGCGAGCATGTAGTGAAAAATTGGCAGGAAATTTTTCCGGATGCAGAAGTTACAAATATCAATTTTGATAATCCTGAAAAAGCGGGCGAGTCACTTAAATCTTCTCTGGAAATTAAATTGCCAAATGCCGCACAAATAAACGACGATTTTATTTATCTCTCTCCTATGCTCGGAAAAGGATACGAAGAAAATCCATTGAAATTAGAAAATCGTACTTTTTCAGTAGACATGCCTTATCAAATCAAAGAACAATATGTTATCAATCTAACCATCCCTGCTGGCTATATGGTAGAAGAATTGCCAGAGCCTGCTCAAGTTAAAATGCCAGAAGGAGCAGGTGTCTTTAGATTTTTAGTTAGTGAAAAAGACGGGACGGTTCAAGTCACGAGTAAGATTTTTATTAAAAAGAACCGTTACAAACCTGAAGAGTATCAAATAATTCGACAGTTTTTTGATCTTATTGTAGAAAAACAAGGAGAACAATTGGTCTTGAAAAAGATGCCCTAATTGATTTAGTTTAGGTTAGCCCTTTTAGAAAAAGAAGTTGTTTAAAAATGAAGCACAATGGTTACGGATAAATCATTGACAACGTGGATCTTCTGCTATTTTTATTTCCGTAGCTACGGCTACGCAAAAAAAAATGAGCATCGCCCACGTTATCAAGCACTTATCCTCACCTTTTGTGAACATTCTTAAACAACTTCAATAAGTAAATACAACATGAACAAAATTGTCGCTTTTTATTGCTTTATTTTATTAGCCGTAAGTGCATCAGCACAAAATGGATTATATAATGCGCTATCAATTCCTGAGGCTTTGCAGAAAAATGCAAGTGAAGTGGTACGCTCACAAAAAACAGCATTTAATGTCAAAGGTGCTTCTACTGCATCAGAAATAGAGACGGTTGTCGTGACGGTGTTAAACGGAGAAAGCGATGCCAACGAATTAGTTTTTTATTATAATCAATATTCTAAAATAAAAAAACTATGGGCAAAAGTATACGACAAAAACGGGGAGGAAGTCAATGCTTATAAGCAAAAGGAATTTAGTGATGGTAGTGCTGTTGATAATTCTACTATTTATTCAGATTCTCGATATAAGCATCTGACGGTCAATCATAATAGTTATCCATACACCATCGAATATCAATGTGTCAAAGAACATAAAGGGATCATGGCTTATCCAAATTATCCAGTAAATGGTTTTGGTAAATCGGTCCAGTCATTTGAAGTGAAGGTCGTATTGCCAGCAGGGTTTGATCTTCATAGCAAAATAGAAAATGTAAAATTAAAAGCTTCCGTTAATAAGATTGGGGAAGCAAAGACTTATACTTGGACGGGAAAGAATTTACCAGCTTTAAAACCCGAAGCGTATATTCCAAGTGATCAAAAATATCCAAAGCTTTGGATTAGTGCTACTAAGTTTGCCGTAGATGGATATGAAGGAGATATGTCTACTTGGAATTCCTTAGGATCATTTTTTTATAAAATAAATAAAGATCGTCAAGAGGTAACACCTGAAACTAAAGAGAAGATCAAAAAACTGATTGCCGGTGCCGCAACTGATAAAGAAAAGATCAAACGAATTTATCAATATATGCAGGATGAAGTACGCTATGTAAGTGTACAGTTAGGAATTGGTGGCTGGCAATCCTTTGAGGCAAAGTATGTAGAAAAAAATAAGTACGGAGATTGTAAAGCACTTTCTAATTATATGAAGTCTTTATTAGAAATAGCGGAGATACCTTCTGATTGGGTTATTATCTATCGAGGCTATCGAGGACGAAAAGAGATTGACAAAGATTTTGCGACGCCTTCTTTTGGGAATCATATGATTCTCTATGTTCCTTCCGAAGACATGTGGTTGGAATGTACGAGTAAATCCTATCCACCTAATTATATCGGAGGAGATAATCACGATCGTCCTGTTTTGTTAGTTACAAAGGATGGAGGTAAAATATCGCGAACACCAAAATATGGTCTAGAAGAAAATAGATCTTTGACCCGAGCCAATATCAATTTGGATGCAAAGGGTGGGGCAGTGATTAAACAACAAACGACCCATCATGGTCCTAGTCATGATCGCTACCGTCAACTAAAAAATTATCCCAAAAGCGATGTCGAAAAATACATTGTTCGAAATACGTCACTACCCGCATTGACACTAGACAAATTTGCAATTGAGGTCGATCCCGATGCTCCGATTGCAACGGTAGATTTCAATATTACCGTTCCGCGTTATGCCTCCAAAGCTGGTAAGCGTGTTTTTGTTCCCATCAATAACCTTAATCCTTTTCAAGAAGTACCGGAGTCAGAAAAAGAAAGAGTTCATCCAGTAAAAATTGAAAATGATTATCATGAAGAAGACGCATATATTTTTGATTTGCCGGAAGGCTTTAAGGTAGAAAGTATGCCCGAAGAAAATACAGTACTAGAATCAGACTATGGAAAATATACGCTTGATCTAAAAGTGACAGACAAAACCGTTACCGTCACTAGAAGCTTAGATATTTACGCCGTAGAATTACCAGCGACTGACTATAATAAATTACGTGATTTTTATAAAAAAATTGCACAGCTCGACGCAGCAAAAATGGTACTGGTGAAAAAGGCAACGTAAAAAAAATCATGTAGAGACGTTGCATGCAACGTCTCTACATGATTTTTTTACAAACCACAAATCTTACGATTCAATTTTTCATCCGGCTTTCCACCGGCAAAATCATCAAAGGCTCGATCAGTTACTGTAATTAAATGATCGCGAATAAAGGCAGCACCTTCCGCTGCACCTTGCTCACTATCTTTGATACAACATTCCCATTCTAGAACGGCCCAACCATCATAACCATATTGTGTTAGTTTTGAAAAGATAGAACGGAAATCAATCTGTCCATCACCCAAAGACCGGAATCTGCCCGGACGATCTACCCAATCCTGATATCCACCATAAACACCAGAGCGTCCCGAAGGATTAAACTCCGCATCTTTGACGTGGAACAT
>CALKJE010000312.1 GCA_937995675.1 uncultured Saprospiraceae bacterium | reverse complement strand
ATACTTTTCGAGAAGGTAATGTGGATTGGGATATGACTGGTTCACTTTGTCAGAAAAAGTTACCGAGTCTTTTTGAAAAAAATAGTCTAGTGGTGACACAAGGTTTTATCGGTGGAACTCAGGAGAATTTTACCACAACCTTAGGAAGAGAAGGTTCTGATTATTCTGCCGCTATTTTTGCCTACCAACTGGATGCAGAAAGTTTGAGTATTTGGAAAGATGTTCCCGGAATATTAACGGGTGATCCTCGTCTTTTTGAAAATGTACAAAAGATTGATCGGTTGTCTTACAAAGAAGCCATTGAAATGACCTACTATGGTGCAAAGGTCATTCATCCCAAAACGATTAAGCCGCTAGAAAATAAAAATATCCCTTTGTATGTAAAATCTTTTATCGATCCAGTAGGGGATGGGACGTTGATTACCACCGATGTTAATGTAACTTATCCTCCGGTGGTAGTGGTAGAACCCAATCAGGTCTTGCTGCATATTTCCACTCGGGACTTTTCTTTTGTAGCAGAGCGACACCTAGGATTTCTCTTTCAACAATTTGATAAATATCGGATTAAGATAAACATGATGCAAAATATGGCGATCAGCTTTACGGTTTGTGTTACAGAAAGATCCGAACGACTAGCTCAATTGATTCTAGAATTAGAAAAGGACTTTAAATTAGTTGTTGATCGTGACTTGGAATTAATCACGGTTCGTCACTACACAGATGAGATTGTTAAATCACTTTCTAGCGGTAAAATTATTTTATTTGAAGAATATATTCGAGGAACGATGAGCATGGTGGTCAAGGAAGTACCCAAGATGACCAGAAAAGAATAAGGACTTAGCTGCTTTAAAATTTAACATAATTCTTGAAACAATTATTTTCAAACCTCCGTTCCTTTAGAAAAAGAGGGTAAGGATTGTTTCTTTATTCTTTGTTTACTCAGTATAAAAATCTAAATGTAGTGTAAAATTGATATTTTTATATTGAATATTGTAAATCTCACAATTTTTTCGTATTTTAATGAAAATCGTCAGCTACAGGCGATGTTTTTTCGAATTCATAACCATTACGTACTACTTACAATTCTACACTACCTCAAAGGATCTCCTTTGAGGAAGCTCTTGTTGTTGAAGTTGTTAAACAACTTCATTGAATATATATTATACCCCAACCTTATACACACCTAATTAAATCACCTATTAATCCTATAGATTATGGATACTCAAGATTTTAACAAATTAATCGGTCTTCTTTCTAAATTAAATGCTGCAACTAACAAAGCAACGGTTATCGATGGTAGTTTTAAAAAATATCATAACCAGTCTATCGAGGCTATCAAAGACATTCCTTTGCACCTAAAGCGATTAGAGCAAGGACTTAAGACAGCTAAAATTTTAAAGTAAATTTTGATAATAGAAAAATCGAAAACCAGCCATAGCGACCAATTTTCGATTTTTGATATGTAAAAAATAAATAATATTTGTTTTTTATCTTTATTTAGGGTATTTTTGAAAAGTACCAACCTGAATGGCGAAAGCGAATATTGCTTTTTGTTTAATCGCCACCCCTCGGACGCTTTCCGTCCAGTCTATTGGAGGCTAACAAAACAGCAACAACACAAATTTAAACTTCTTTTAATTCATGCAATTTTTGCAGTGTATCCTCATTGGGTAACACTGAAATTATATAGGGTTTTACGAGAAGGCAACCGAGGATTCCAAAGTTGCCTTCTTTGTTTTTTTATTTAATAACACCTAATTCTTTTCCGACTTTTGTAAAGGCTCGAACCGCATGTTCAATATGTTCCCGGTCATGCCCTGCAGATATCTGTACTCGAATTCTAGCCAAATCTTTTGGTACAACCGGATAGAAAAAACCAATTACATAAATTCCTTCTTCTAATAATTTTGAAGCAAAGTCTTGTGAGAGTTTTGCATCATACAACATGATTGGAACAATAGGGTGGTCTCCAGGAATAATATCGAATCCGGCAGCGGTCATTTCTGAACGGAAGTATTTGGTGTTTTCCTCTAACTTATCTCGAAGTGCAGTAGAAGACTCCAATAAATCAAGTACTTTAATCGCGGCTCCGACAATTGCAGGAGCTAGCGTATTTGAAAATAAATAAGGTCTAGATTTTTGTCTTAGAATTTCAACGATCTCTTTACGCGCAGCTGTAAAACCACCACTTGCACCACCTAATGCTTTTCCATAAGTTCCAGTGATGATATCCACTCGGCCCATCGCATTTCGGTATTCATGCGTTCCTCTTCCAGTCTTACCAACAAAACCAGTAGAATGACATTCGTCTACCATAACCATCGCATCATACTTATCTGCGAGATCACAGATTTTATCAATTTGCGCGATCGTACCATCCATACTAAATACACCATCCGTGGCAATCATTCTTCGTCGAGCACCTTGGGCAGCGATCAATTGCTTTTCAAGATCTTCCATATCGTTGGTGAGGTATCGATATCTTTTTGCTTTACAAAGTCGGATACCATCAATGATAGAAGCATGATTTAAAGCATCAGAAATAATAGCATCCTCTGCATTGAGTAATGGCTCAAATAATCCACCATTTGCATCAAAAGCCGCTGCATAAAGAATGGTATCTTCCATGCCAAGAAAAGCCGAAGTTTTTTGCTCTAACTCTTTGTGAATATCTTGCGTTCCACAAATAAAACGAACAGAGGACATCCCAAAACCGTGAGAATCAATGGCATCCTTGGCAGCAGCAATCACATTAGCATGCGAAGAAAGACCAAGGTAATTATTGGCACAAAAATTTAAAACTTCCTTTCCTTTAGTGGTCGAAATTTCAGCAGATTGTGGAGTGGTAATTACTCTTTCTTCTTTGTATAGACCCGCTTCACGAAGCGCTTTTATTTCAGATTGTAATTCGGTACGAGGTGAAAACATAATAGTTTAATTTTTTATTGTAATGTCGTTTCTGTTTATTGAAAAAATAATTTAAAAGAAAATCTACACATGCTTGAAGTCCGGTAAAAAATTACGGGAATTTACGCCGTCCCTAAAGAGAGTTCTCGTAATTTTTTACCTTGCTAATCGCTGACTAAGTTATAAATCTACACATGCTTCCCGTCCGCTTTCGCGGTGCCTTCCTTTGTCGCATTGTCATGCGCCACCCTCCTTCGTCGGGATCAGTCAGTTATCCGCACATCTACACATCCGCACATCAAAAAATCCGCTAAGTTAATTGTCTTTTGTTTTTTAATTGAGCGAGCATTTCGCTGGTCATTTTTGATAAATCAAATCTAGGTTTCCAGGCCCAATCTTTTCGAGCAGAAGAATCGTCAATACTAGCAGGCCAAGAATCAGCAATGGCTTGTCTAAAATCTGGATTATATGCAATTGTAAAATCAGGGATATGCTTTTTAATTTCGTTGGCTATTTCTTCTGGAGTAAAACTAAGTCCAGCCAGATTATAGCTTGTTCTAATTTTTATTTGCTCGCTGGGACATTCCATGAGTTCCATCGTCGCACGGACGGCATCTTCCATGTAAATCATGGGGAGTTTAGTATCTGCTTTTAAAAAACAACTAAAGCTTCCTTTGTCGAGCGCTTCGTGAAAAATATCCACCGCATAATCCGTTGTTCCGCCGCCTGCTTCAGATTGATAACTGATGATTCCAGGATAGCGGAGTGAACGGATGTCTAAACCGTATTTTGAACAATAGTAGTTACACCAGTTTTCGGCAGCTACCTTACTGATTCCATAAACCGTGGTTGGATCTAGATAACTGAATTGAGGTGTATTAAATGCGGGAGCATTCGGACCGAAAGTAGCAATAGAACTTGGGAAAAATATGCGATCGATTTTATGGGTTCGTGCTGCTTCTAAAACATTAAACAGGCTGTCCATATTTATTTGCCAAGTACGAAGTGGATTTTTTTCTCCATTGGCAGAAAGAATAGCGACCAGATGATAGATCTGGGTGATTTTATAGTCTTGGATCAACTGGGAGAGTCGATCTTTATCCATGATATCTAATTGTTCAAAGATACCATTAGGCTGAGAGGTTGGACGTATATCTGTTGCAATAACTTGATCACGTCCGTATCTTCTTCGTAAGGATTCGGTTAGCACCGTACCAATTTGACCACCCGCCCCAGTGACGAGTATCGTAGGTTTGCTCATAAGTATTTGGTTGGCTCAGACTAAACTACTCGTGTGTGGAGATGTCTAGACTTTAGTTTGTAATTTGGTATTAAAAATTTGGCTCAAGGTAGCGTTTTTACCTCACTTTGATATGGTTTTTATTATTTGTTTCATCACATTCTCTGACTTGGCCAAAAGTATCCAATTCGAGAATAATAATAGGGGTAAATTTGGTCATAGTGTTGGTCTCCAGACGAATTTTTGTCGTATGACTTTCACCAGGCATCAGCGGACCGGCGTTTTTGGATCGATTGCCTACTACATCACCTCCCAAAACTAATGCACCTTTGTTTAGCTTGCTAGAACTAGTCATAAAGGCTTTTACGGCAATATTATCTTCTTTACTTTTAGTATTGCCTTCTAAGTTGGCAGGTCCTTTTCCAATATTCTTTATCGTATATTCTATAATAACATAATTCTTCTTTTGTTTTGCCACTCGGATGGCTTCAATCTGTAAGTCAGGACAAGTTTGAGGATCATAATATGCCGACTCATCTACCGGAGTGGGCGTCGTTTCTATTACCGGTTCTTCTTCTATTACTGTTGGAGTAGTAGGTGTTGGAGTGGAAATCTCTGATACTATTTCTGAAGGAGCGGGAGCTGCACCACTATTTCCGGAGTTTAATCTAACTTCCATTTCGCGTTGCGGACTAACTTTACCAGCTACCACCGCAAATTCTTGTCGTTTTAAGGCAGTAATGATATCGTTTAAGTGTGGTTGCATTTTTCCTTGCTCAAATTCGGGAGCAAAGCGCACCACCATCTTTTGCATGCTCTCTGTATTTTCTTGACCAAATTCTAGATCTTGTCGACCTGTATTGACGGTTCGAAAAGCAATTTTGAGCATATTATCTGACTGCTGGAGTACGGTAAGATTAGCTAGAT
>CALKJE010000311.1 GCA_937995675.1 uncultured Saprospiraceae bacterium | reverse complement strand
ACATCCACTGGTCACATGGAAGCATCGGCTACTTCCCTACTTATTCCTTAGGAAGTTTTTATGCTGCTCAATTTTACGCGCAAGCGAAAAAAGATATTCCAAATTTAGAAACAAAAATCAGCAAAGGCGACAATCAACTTTTACTGGATTGGCTGCGCAAAAATATTCACCAACATGGTGCTCGATATACGCCGAATGCATTGTGCAAACGAGTCACTGGCGAAACCTTGAATTTTAAATATTTTATGGATTATGTGAAAGAGAAGTATGAGGGGATTTATTGATTTGTTGATTTGTTGATTTGTTGATTTGTTTAATCGTTTAATCGTTTAATCGTTTAATCGTTTAATCGTTTAATCGTTTAGGTTCAAAAAATATTAAAAATTTCAATTAAACAAAAAAAGGGAAAATTATGGCATGCCATAATTTTCCCTTTTTTTAGCGATTCAACAATTCAACAAGCGAAGCGTTTCAACAAGCGAAGCGTTTCAACACTTTCAATATCCCAAAATATCCAACATATCCTCCGCCTTTTGTTCTTCGCGAAAAACCCGATCTACTAGATTTCCTTTATCATCTCGATCGATCAAGATATGACGAGGGGATGGAATTAAACAATGCTTGATTCCTCCATAACCACTAAGGGCTTCTTGGTAAGCACCGGTATGAAAAAATCCAAGGTATAAAGTCTCGTCTTCATCTTTAGAAAATTCAGGCAAGTAAACTTGATTGAGGTGTACTTCAGAATTATAATAATCTGAGTTATCACAACTCAAGCCACCGATATTTACTTTGGTGTAAGGATTCTTCCATTTATTGATGGGCAATAAAATAAATCGTTGGCTGATACCCCAACTATCTGGGATGGTATTCATCAGCGAGTTGTCGATCATGTACCAGCGCTCGGAATCATTTTGTTGTTTTTGATTGAGTACTGAAAAAATAGTTGCGCCACTTTCCCCGACGGTAAACGATCCAAATTCTGTAAAAATATCTGGCGGTTCTGTATCGGCTTCTTCACATCCCTGTTGAATTTGTTCGACAATCTGACCGATCATATATTTATAATCAAATTCAAAACCCAACGAATTTCGGATCGGCATACCACCACCAATATTGATGGCACTTAATTCGGGACAGATTTTTTTCAATTCACAATAGGTCCGAATCGCTTTTTGTAATTCGCCCCAATAGTAAATGGTATCTTTGATTCCCGTATCGACAAAAAAGTGCAACATCCGTAGTTTGATGTTTTTCTTTTTAGCGATTTTATTTTTATAAAAATTAAGCACTTCGGAGTTTCGGATGCCTAGTCGACTGGTATAAAACTCAAAATTAGGTTCTTCTTCCGTTGCGACTCGAATACCGATTTTAAAATCTTTTTTTACTAATTCAGCATAAGCATCTAGCTCTTCCATATTATCTAGGACCGGAATAACATTTTTAAAATCATCATTAATTAAACCAGCAATTCCCTCAACGTAATTAGGCGTTTTAAAACCATTGTTAACGATAATGATATTTTTATCAATTTTACCAGCCTTATGTAATTTTCTAATCAGATCAATATCAAAAGCAGAGGAGGTTTCGAGGTTACCATTTTCATTTAGTACCTCATCAATCACGTAGCTGAAGTGGTTACTTTTGGTACAGTAACAATAGTAGTATTTACCTGGATAGCTTTTGGCCTTAATGGCTTTATTAAAAATATTTCTAGCCTTTTTCACCTGCTTTCCAATATTGGGCAGGTAGGTCATTTTTAGTGGTGTTCCGTATTTACGGATCAAATGAATCAAGGGTACTCCGTGAAATTCCAAATACCCTTTGACGATGTCAAATCCCTCCTGCGGAAAATAAAACGTCTGATCAATCAGATTATAATAAGTATTTTTCAATCGAGTTTTTTTTGCGCAAATTTATATCAAAAATTCAATATTTTCAATGGAAAAATCACTTGTAAACAAAGTTTTTTTGCATGAAGAAATTCCAAGTAAAACCTACTAAAATTCCGACGATGACTTTTGAAGGATATACCCAACCTTCGTGTGTCGCTTCTACCCACAACCAAACTCCAGCGGTATTCAATAGTAAGCTTCCTATAGAGACTATTCCATAGCGCATTGCTTGACTCCAAACCCCTCTTTCCTTAGAAACAAAAACCCAATTTCGACCCATCGCAAAATTAACAATCGTTCCTACCAACGCACCAATGGCCGTGGCCAATACATACCACCAACCAAAGATATCTTTGCATAAAAAGGTCGTCGCAAAATCAGCTGCCGTAGAAACCAAAGACGCTACCTGTGCTCGCAAAAAGGAGACCAGCGTCCGAGGTCGTTCGGAAGTGGAAGAAGAAGTTTTTTGCTCAGTAGTTTTATTCATTTAAATATAATTCTACGAAAGAGCACAAAAATAAGCACTTGTGGAAAGATCAACTACCATAAAAGAAACATTTATGGGTATCTTCGTAATAAATACTAGATTTATTTTGAGAAAACCCAAAAAAAAACAGCCAACACTGGCAAACTCTTCTCTTTTACTACTTTCTAGTAAAGCGTTCTTCTATCAATTTAATGAAGTTGTTTAACAATTTACGCCTTACATCATGCTAAAGTTATTAGAATATTACAATCTACAACATTTATTATTCAAACCAACCGATCGAATCCTCGTTGCGGTAAGTGGTGGGATTGATTCTGTGGTCCTCTGTTATTTGCTTAAACAATTGGGGGCCAATTTTGCGATTGCTCACTGTAATTTTCAACTTAGAGGCGAAGAGTCAGACCTTGATGCTGTGTTTGTAAAAGGGTTAGCAAAGGAACTCAATGTAAGTCATTTTACGACCAAATTTGATACACAAAAACTAGCTGATGAAGAAAGTACTAGTATTCAAATTATGGCGCGTGAACTTCGTTATGATTGGCTAGAAGATATTCGCCAAGCCATGAATTTTGATACCATTGCTACGGCTCATCATACCAATGATAGTATTGAAACGGCATTGTATAATCTGGCCAAAGGTAGTGGAATTCGAGGAGTCCGAGGGATTCTTCCTAAACATGATTTCATTATTCATCCTTTACTGTTTGCAGATAAAGATATGATTTTAGAATATGCAAACAAACATGAGATTGCTTATCGAGAAGATGCTTCTAATGCAACGGATAAGTATATGCGTAATAAAATCCGACATCAAATTATTCCAGTATTAAAAGAAATTAATCCTTCTTTAGAAAAAACATCTAGACAAACGTTTAATCATTTACGAGATGTAGAAACGATCTATTTGTGGGCCATCAATGGCATTCGACAACAGATCATGAGCCGTAACGAACAGGTGACTACCGTAGATTTTAAAACCTTAGAATATTATCCAGCCAAAGAAACGATTCTTTATGAATTACTTCGGCCTTTTGGTTTTAATTCTAGTCAAGTCATGCAATTACTGAATGGAGGAAAATCTGGTAGTCAGTTTATTAGTAGTTCACATCGGTTGATCATCGATCATCAACAGTATGTAATTGAACCTCTAAATGAAAATCAAGTAGATGGACAAACAGAATATTTAATCGAATATGATCAAGAAGAAATTCATTTACCGAAAGGAAAATTACGCTTGACACATCTAGATGAACGACCTGCTCAATTTCCAACGACTACGAATATTGCTTGTATGGATTTAGCAAAATTGGTCTTTCCTTTGAAACTTCGTCGCTGGAAAGATGGAGATCAATTTCAGCCTTTCGGAATGAATGGTCAACATAAAAAAGTCCAAGATTATTTTTCTGATAAAAAATTATCTATTCTTGAAAAAGAAAGAACTTGGTTATTGGAAAGTAATGGGGTGATTTGTTGGATTGTGGATCATCGGTTAGATGAACGATTTAAAGTAGATGAGACGACCAACCGGGTTTTAGTGATTAAGTGGACGGCTGAGATAGGTGTTTTTTAAAAAAAATTAATAATACGAACCAGGGGTTGAATTTCAAATTAAAAATAAAAAAGGGCTTTGGAAGATGCTTCTTGCCGCTTGCTACTGGCTTCTTGCTTCCTTCTATCGCGATAAAAGAGGGCAAGAAGCAAGAAGCAAAACACCCCAAATTCAATTAAAAGATGGTGTTTCTTTAATTCAAATATTTCTTTCCAATCACTGATTCACATTAATAAAAAAAAGTCACTTCGGAACGAGGTCCGAAGCAACTTTTTCATGAAAGATTAGATATCAACAACAACGATAAACAAAAAACTAACATGAAATATTTTCAACCATAAAACGAGCATTATCGTTTTTCAAAAATCAAAGTTGTTAAATACCCTTTATACCGAAAATCAACTATTTTTCATTTATTAAAATAAAAGTCTCAGAATACTCAATAGTACCATCGATCACTTGGAGATAATAACTTCCTTCGATTAAATCAGCGACATCCAATCGGATCGTATTCTCCTGATTCATTTCCGTTTCTAAAACAAGTTTTCTAATCGTCCGTCCGTACATATCTGCAATATAAATATGTGCTTTACCACTGGTAGAATTAAACCGTAGATTTAATGAACCGTCTCCTACCATTCCTGGATTAGGATACAAAGTAAAGGCCTTCCTATTTTCGCAATCTGTCTTTACACTAATCACTTTAGAAAACGCAACTGTGCCATCCAGATCAATCATTTTCAAACGATAGTAATTTTGTACAGCGGCAAGTTTATCTAAGTAGTTATAGCTGAAAGGAACACCTGTTCCACCATTTCCTGCTAATTCTGCTATCTTTTTAAACTCACGACCATTTTCGCTTCGTTCTAATTCAAAATGAGAGAAATTTTCTTCCGATTCTGTATGCCAATGTAGATCAACTAAACAACCATTCGGGCGACCGACAAAGCTAGCCAACTCAACTGGTAAGACTACCAATGCTTGAAAATCTTCTGCTTCTCCATTCGTCTTTCCACCAGCAAAATCACTGGCTGAAAACGGATTATCATCTGCTCTCACTCTCACATTGATAGTTCCTGTTGTAGAGGATGGAGCTGTAATGGTAGCCGTTGCAATCGCAGGACTAGCCGTCTGTTGAGATCCCGTATAAAAATCATCATATACCCCATCTTCATTCCAATCAATCCACATCCCGTAAAAGACAATATCTGGTTGAGAAGAATTTACTATAATATTAACGTCATACAATTGTCCCGCTTCTGCGTATAATGGAAACTGTCCAGGGTTAGGCCCAAAGCTGATGGCATCATCAAATTGATCGCCCACATTAGGATCAGTAGAAGCAGTTTCAAAGTTCGTATTCATCCCTAGCCATACATCTGTAGCACCATCTAATTCGTTATTGCCATCTGCGTCTGTTACCGCTCGATGCCATACCGCAGGATATACCGCTGGACCATCTCCATAATCTCGTTTAACATCCAAAACAGAAATAACCAAAGTAGCATCATCACAAGCAGCATCGACAGTAGCATCATCACAAACCGTGTAGGGAATATTTAGATTGCCCATAAAGTCTGCATTTGGAACGAAAGAAAAGCTACCATCTAATTCTACCGTTAACTGTCCAGCGTCTGCAACATAATCTCCCATATCATCAAAACCACTAACCACACTAGGTCGTCCAATTGCACCTGAGACATCTCCTGTACCATCTCCATTACTATCAATTAAGAAATCAGAAATTGACTGACCGTCCATTTCGTTGTCATTATCGTTCGTCAATATATTACCCACAATCGTTACTCCTGCATCGGTAACTACAGCATCGTCATTTGCAAAGGTCGAATTGCCCACGTCTGGAATTACCTTTAACATGAGTTCTGTATCATCGCATACCGCAGGTGCTTGAGCATTACAAATTGCGTAAGGTTTGAGTACCATTCCCGTGAATCCAGCAACGGGCGTAAAAGTATAACTTCCATCACCGTTTAGACTCATCGTTCCTGCTGGAAAAACTACATTCCCATTATTATCTATTCCTTCCACCCCAGCATTCGTTAATGTCGTGGTAACTAGAGGATTTAAATCATCAGGATCTAAGTCATTTGACATTACATTTCCAGTTACCGTTTGACCTGCTTCCATCGTATGAGCATCAGGGTTAGCGACTAACTGAATGGTTTCTGCATTAATCTGTGGGAATACTTTTAAATAAACCATTGAGGTATCACAAAGTGCAGGCACTCCATCATCACAAACTTGATATTGAAATTGAGTAAAGCCACTAAAATTACCACCAGGATGATAAGTATAGGTTCCATTCGTCTCCATAATTACGTATCCAGTAATGAGATTCATTCCTCCATTGATGCTGGTCAAAGAAAAAGTTAACTCATCATCTTGTGGATCTAAATCGTTGGTACTAACATTAGCTGTTAACGGTGTTTCAAAAGGTGTATTATTAAAATCATCTGTTGATTCAAGACTATTGAATGGTAACGTAGTCAGGTATAAAGTTGCGGTATCACAAGCTGCTTCTGGTCTTACATTATCACAAACTGTATAAACAATTGACTCTGTACCAATAAATCCTGGTCCTGGAGAATAATCAAAAGAACCATCCATATCTATTACCAATGTTCCACTACTTCTCAATGTATTTTCAGTTGCTCCATCTAAAACTAATGGAGCTCCATGATTATCTTTTACATCAACTACGGCTTGCATATCTGATTCTGGATCTTCATCATTGGTAGTCATATTTCCAGATTGAGAGACATCCACGTTTCCAATACTTACATCATCATTGGCAAAACTCTGATTACCTGTATTAGGTAAAACCGTAATAGTTAAAGTAGCTTGATCATCTCCATCGTTTTCGTCTATAATAGTATAGTCAATAGATACCTTTCCAGAAAACTCCGCGATCGGGTCAAAGTTATAATGACCTTCAGCATTCAAAGTCATCGTTCCGGCCTCAGTTAATTCACCCACTGCATTTTTACCATAAACGACGGCAGCAGTCCCAATAATAAGCGAATCTTCTACAACTCCATCACCATCAATATCTGCAACGACTGCACTAACGATTAGGTCATGACCTTTTGCATCATAATCATTTGTGGTAATAACATTGCCATTCACTTCCATATCCATTTCTGTTGTATTTGTATCATCATGAGCGATCGGTCCTTCGTTCGTATTCGGATCATTAAAAGGAATTACTTCGATAGTTAAAGTGGCTACATCAGTTGCTCCATTCGCATCTTCAACTACATAAATCATCGGCACCATTCCACTAAAGGTAGCAGCAGGATCAAAATCATAGGAACCATCTAAATAGAAAGATATAGTACCAGCTAAATTTTCATTTTCATCATAGACATTAGAAGGACTTCCTCCAATTTGACCGGTAAACGTGTTCCCTTCTTCATTTAATAAGGTAATAGACTGAAGCCATTGGTCATCATTTGTTGGATCGCTATCATTGGTTAGTATATTTCCTGAAACATCTGTATTCATTGGTGTTTGGTTAACATCATTTTGCGCGAGGGTCATACAAGCCAATCCTAATTGAGAAGCGTCACGAGCATATCCTAAATCTTGACCTAGTGCAGTAGCTACCAGAGGTACTCCTTCTTCATCAACACCTCCAGTTAATGTATCATTTTCAATATCTGTATACGTAAAGTTTCCTAGACCTTCTAAAGCATCTGGACAACCGTCATTATCACTATCCAAATCCAATATATCAATTATTCCATCTCCATCTGTATCTAGATCAGCACAAACTCCACTGGCATTTAAAACACAATAGTCCGCATCCTGATAATTTAAAATACCATCTCTATCATTGTCTAAAATAGGATCTGTTAATAAACACGAAAAGATAGATTGATTCGCAGAGCTAATATTGAAATTTTCAATAATAGAAATAGGACGACCACCAGTGAATTGATCATCAAATGGTGCAGTGATCGTGGCAAAATCATTTCCACTCACTGAATAATTATTTCCTAAAAGTCCGTCACCATATGAGTCCATAATGACAAATTCATAAGGTCCATTTTCAGTTACTTCAATCGTAGCCGAAATCGTTGTATTTGGTGTACCATACGGACCACCTGCTCCAACAATTCCAGAAGGTCCACTTACGAACCAAGTAGTTTCGCTAGGGTAATCATCTAAATTTATTGAAATATTAATAGGAGAACTTACAATCTCCAAAGGATCAGTTCCACAAGTTTCTTGGGTATCTGTAATTCCATCATTGTCATCATCAATATCCAATAGATCTCCAATTCCATCCTGATCTGAATCTATACAACAAGCAGATACCGCAAAACCCGGCATTCGAATATATTGACCATTAGGTGAAGCGATGTCAGGACCAGCGGTATATTGCATCACCAATTTTTTAATTGGTTGACTAGTAGAAGCATATACCTGCCCATCCGCATCATCTGGTCCTACCGTAAAGTCATTTGCATTCGCTGTTGCCATATTACCTGATACCGTAAGTTCACCTGTATTAGGAGAAACAGGAACTAAGGTAACTGTAACCGGATCATCATTTTCATCATACGCTAGAAAAACAACTTTGTCCTGAAAACCAGAATTACCATCTATATCATCTACTCTCCAATTAGAAAGTGGAATTGACTCTGAGAAAGTATAAGTAAGGATAGTAAAATCACCAGGCGCAAAAGCATCATTGGCTAAGGTTAAAAACCCAGGTCCATAAATTCCTCCATAATCAGTGGTTCCATCATCTGTAAATAGTCTTATTCCTTGTGGATCACTAAAGGTAGCATCTACCCGAAAAGTCCCTCCACAATTAACAGGAGCATATCCCGTCAATGGTGCATTTAAATCCCAACTAGTAAAAGTTCCCTCCGAGGAACCAAACCAAGAAAAGGAACCTGTACCCAAAGCGGTACATTGTCCATTAACTTCTATAGTAATGGATAAAAAGACAATTATCCAAAAAACAATTTTAGCAACCACCAATCCAGTTCCATTCATCCAGGCTTCCATTTTTGTTTGTGGTTGTAAATTCCCTATCTGTCCCGCAGATATTCTTGTAATGTTATTTCTCATGTGTATCAAAGGTTTCGTGAAGAAAATAAATTATCGTCGGGGGAATCAATTAAAATTAAATGGGGAGTTATGGCAATAGAGGGGATGCTGATGTACGTTGCCATTCGCAATACATTCAGTGATTTAATTTTAAAACAAACAGCAATTACTATTCGCGATAAAATTCTTTTTTTTGTTCTAATAAAAGATGGAATATCCTTTTATTCGAACCCAGTAGTTAATTTCAGTAATAATTTCAGAACAGAATGCTACATCAAAAATTTCTTTCAGGAAGAAAAATAAACAATTGATGTATAGACTCTTATTTTGTAAAAACTATACCAACTTAGCCAACATTAACAAAATAATAACTCAATTTGTGACAGGACATTTCACTTGAAAAATACTACCTCATACACAAAAAACACTTTAATTCAACTACTTACAAATAAATAAAAAAATAATTCGTATAATTCCATGTATAAAAAATAAATAATCTAATACAGATTAAACTAATTTAAAACAATAAAATTTTTATTTAAATTTATATTGTTTCATCCAAATAAAAAAGCCACTCCGAAACAGAATTCGAAGTAACTTTTTTATAAAGGTGAATTATAAGTAAAAAAATTAACCTAGATAAGCTCCCATGTAAAGTATCAATCTTTTTATAAAAATGTTTTGTTTTAATTTCTAATATTTATCTATCCTAATAAATGTTTCAGTATAAGCATTTGTACCATCAACCAACTTAAGATGATATCTACCTTCTATCAAATCTGCTACATTTATTTCCAAATTATTTACCCGATTAATATCAGTATCGATCATTAATCGTCTAATCAAGCGCCCGTTCACATCAACAATTTGGATCTGAGCTTTTCCAGTTATAGATTTAAATTCTAAGTTTATAAAATCATCCCCAACAATTCCTGGGTTAGGATATAGCGTAAAAGTTTCTGATGCAATACTGATATTTTCCATCAAAAAATTACTTTCAAATAATTCGGTATCAGACGGGTCAATATCAAGATGATTATTAGTTCCAATACCTATATTTAAACCACTGAATGGGATTGTTGTTAGGTACAAAGTAGCCGTATCACAAATAGATGCTGATTCAGTATTATCACAGATTACATAGGTAAGCGATTCAGTTCCAAGAAATCCTTGTCTAGGTAAATAAATAAAAGAACCATCCGTATCTACTGTCAGCGACCCACTGCTTCGCAATTCGTTTTCAGTGGTCCCATCAATAACCAACGGCATACCACGGTTACAAGTTGCAGCAATTACCGTTTGAAAGTCACTTCCTTGAACTTGATCATTGTTTAGGACATTCCCAGACTGAAGTGTATTCAGTCTCCCAATGATTATATCATCATTAGCAAAACTATAATTACCGATATCAGGTAAAACCAAAATCGTCAAATTTGCCTGAGCTATCCCATTATTTCCGTCTGAAACTTTATATTCAATAGAAATTTTTCCAGAAAATCCATTCAGCGGATTAAAAGTATAACTACCATCACTGCTCAACATGATCATTCCTGCTACTATTAAATATCCACTCATATTTTTACCATAAACTTCTACTTCCGTCCCAACGGCAAACGACTCTTCTATAACATTATTGCTATTTAAATTTGCAAAAGCTTCACTGATAATTAGATCGTCATTTTCTATATCAAAATCATTAGATAGAAGATTTCCCATAACCTCTGTATCCATTTCAGTTGTATTGGTATCATTATGCGCAATTGGTCGATTATTTCTAATTGGATTATCCAATGGGATTACCTGAATAACTAAACTAGCAGCATCGGTTGCACCACTAGCATCTTCGACGATATATCTTAATAATACTTCTCCAATAAACTCAACCGCTGGATTATATTCATAACTACCATCTTCATAAATAGACATATCACCTGCCGGAATTCCATATTCATCAAAAATCTGAAAATTTCTACCTCCAATTTGTCCCGGATGCTGACTATTCAGTCCATTAGAAAAAGTAACCGACTTTAACCATTGTTCATCATTGGTTGGATCACTATCATTGGTTAAGATATTCCCATAAACAGCAACCCCCATTGGTGTTTGGTTAATATCATTTTTTGCAAATGTCATAGCCTGTCCGTTACTCTCAACAATGATAGATAAAAAGATAATTATCCAAAAGATAACTTTAGAAATACCCATTCCTATTCCATTTATCCAAATTTCCATTTTTGTCGATTGAACTGGTAAGTTACCAATCTGTCCAGTAGATAATTTTGAAGCATTATTTCTCATGTGTATCAAAGGTTTCGTGAAGAAAAAATTATTATCGCAGGGAATTAATTAAAATTAAATGGGGAGTAATGACAATAGAAAGGGTGCTGATGTATGCAGTCATACGCAGTACATTCAGTAATTCAACTTTAACAGAAATAGCAATTACTATTCGTGATAAAATCTTTTTTATGTTCTCATAAAAGATGGAATCTCGTTTTATTCGAACTCAATATTTAATTTCAGTAATAATTTCAGAACAGAATGCTACATCAAAAATATCTTTCAGGAAGAAAAATAAACGTTCGATGTATAGACTCTCATTTTGTAAAAACTATACCAACTTATCAAAGGTTAAGAAAATTTTAATTTAGATTGTGACATGCTATTTTGTATTAAAAAAAACAATTTATAATTTCAAAAAACTACTAATCAAATATTTAAATAACTTAATTTTAAAAATATGAATTATTCGTTGTATGCAAAACAAGTGATAAAAAGTAAGCATTTTTATACTTGACAATATAAATTTTGTTAAGTATATTTGTATTAACAATAAAAATATTGTCAAAAAACAGATTTACCTATGAAAAACGTTGTTGGACAAACCCCGAGAGGAGCCGACTTTTATCCTCGTGATGCCGTTATCAATAAAATATACCGACGCCTTGATGCCGGTAACCATATTTTTATGTCCGCTCCACGCCGTGCTGGCAAGACCGCTATCATGCGCTTTATGGAAGATAATCCTCGTAAAGGATATGCCTTTATTTATATCAGCGTAGAAGATGTAAATGACATGGAAGAATACTTTGAAATTCTTTCTGAAGAAATTGTCGAAAGTGATGCAGTCAGTAAATTGGTTAAAGCATCTAAGTCTGCTAAAAGTATTTTTAGCCGATTTGCAGATCGTGTAAAAAAGGTCAAAGTCATGAACATCGAAGTGGAAACTACGGCCAAAGAAGTTCCTCTATTCAGTGATGAATTTGAAAAGCTAATGAAAAATCTGGATACCTCAGATTTTAAGATCGTGATGCTGATTGATGAGTTCCCGATTGCGCTAGAACGAATCGAAAAAGATTTAGGAGTAAAAGAAGCGACAGAGTTTTTACACGTCAACCGAACCATTCGTCAACGTGCTAAGCGCGGCATTCAATTTGTCTATACTGGTTCAATAGGTTTGCCGAATATCGCTCGTCAACTTAATTCCACCGCTACGATTAATGATCTGAGTGTCATCGAAGTTCCTGCCCTCAATCCTACACAAGCGAAAGAGTTTGCAACTAAATTATTAAAGAACTATAAAGTAAAAATTAAAGTTGAAGTAATCAACTATATGCTTAAGCGGCTAAAATGGCTAATGCCTTTTTTTATTCAGCTAATCGTTCAAATGATTATTGATGAATACGAACTCGAACAAAAGCCAGTAACTAAAGAACTCGTTGACCTGGTAATTGAAAAAGCTAGTAATCACCGAAACAATATTTACTTTGAAAATTATTATAGTCGACTAAGTAAATCATTGGCAAAAGACGAAGCAGAACTGGCCAAGAAAATTTTATCAGAGATTGCAAAAAAAGATGTGCTACCACTAAGCCGTTTTGCAGAAGACGAAGAAGCGCTAGCCTTATTAGACATTCTCGAATTTGATGGTTATATAAATTCACACGACGACACCTATACTTTTAATTCGCCCATCCTACAATTATGGTGGCGCAAACATGCAAATTAATGGTATGAGTAACAATATAAAAGTCTCTCTTTATAATCCTCGACCAGAATCGGTTCATGAGGACTTTAGCATACATCCACAAATTTACGATCGGCTATGGCAAGATCTGATCGATAGTAAAATGGAGTTTCCTGAACAACATTATCTGATCCGTGGTGAACACGGTTCGGGTAAAACCACTTTGCTCGCTCAGCTCCATAAATCTATTTTACAAAACCCTCCCCTTTCTTCTTTGCAGCCACTTTTTTTTAATGAAGAAGAATACAGCATCCGTCACCTCTATCGTTTATGGGAAAGAATTTTTGAATTATTAAGTGATAAAGGCCTTACGGCAAATGCACTGGTAACGCAGATGCGGAGTATGTCTGAAGAAATTGATAAAAATCAGGACTACGAAAAAAATATAGGTAATAAGCTCTTCGATTTTTTAGAAAACAATGATATTCATCTACTGCTTTTTATTGACAATTTTGATCTTATCCTAGAGAAATTATCTACTGCTGAATGTCATCGTTTTCGCAAAATTTTACAAACAAGTCCTCGGTTAAGAATCATAGCGGCAGCATCAGAAGTTCCGTCTTCTTTTTATCAGTACGAACATCCTTTTTATGAGTTTTTTAAAATAGTAAGATTGCGTCCTTTGTCCGTTGAAGGTACCCAAGCATTGCTTGAACAATTAATTCCTTCGGACTCAAAAAATATTATTTCTAGCGCTACCGCTCGAATTGAAGCCATCCGTCGAATAACAAATGGAAATACTCGTTGTATCGTATTATTATCTGCGATATTGACAGAAAATCCAAGGCTCTCTACCAGAGAATTATTCTCAGACATTCTAGACAAACTGACGCCCATTTATAAATTTACAATGGATGATCTACCTGCACAACAGCAACAAATCGTAGAAGCCATTGCGCTACATTACGATGCGATCAGCGTCAAAGAACTAGCAAATAAATTAAGGATAGCTTCAAAAGTTATTTCTGCTCAATTGGCTCAATTGGTTAAAAATGATTTAATCGTAAAAATAAAAACCAGCACGAAAAATAATTTTTATCATCTTAAAGATCGCCTCTTTAACTGTTGGTATCTATTGCGATTGGGACGAAACAAAGATCGGTTAAAACTAAGTACTATTTTAGATTTTACGGAAAACTGGATTCGCATTAATGATCAAGAAAATAAAAATACTTTTTCAGAAATTCCCTTATTAAATATTGACACTATTCCGCGACTGGCAAAACCAACGCTTCCTGTCACAAGTATAAAATCAAGACTTAGCCCTGGAAGAGCACCCTTGCGATCTGCGATGTCAGGAGATCAGCAGTTGCGTCAACGAGCTTACCAAGCAATTGAAACAGCACAATACAAAGTAGCGATTCAATTTCTACAAAAAATAAAAAACACGGATCATTTTGCTTTAGCCGTTGCTTATCATCAAGGAACGAATGATTATAAACGTGCTATTACCCACTACCAAAAAGCAGGACGGGCTGGACAGGCAGATGCACTCAACAATCTGGGATTACTACATTTACATCAACAACATAATCCAACTGCAGCAAAAAAAGCTTTTATCGAAGCCGCAAAAAAAGGAAGCAATTTAGCGGAATACAATCTTGGCTTATATCATCTTCAAGAAGAGAAAAATATTGCCGTAGCTATGGATCATTTTTCAAAAGCAACTTCCGATGGAAACTCAGAAGCATTACTGCCATTGGCACAACTTTACTATCATCAATTCAAAAAAACGGAACAGGCCATTCTTACTTTATCGGAAGCCGCCGCTACCGGTAATCCAATGGCTAATTATCAGTTGGGATTGATTTATTTAAATGATAAAAATGACGAAAATTCTGCCTTGCATTATTTCGAAGAATATCTCCTGCACCCTTCGACGCAAACGTTATCATTATCTTTAGGTATGACACTTTTAAAACAAGAGGCTTATGAATTTTTAAATACGCTTTTCGAAACAAAACCAGCGATTAAAACCACCACATTACCGTTATACTATGCCTTGCAAAAATGTGATATCAATGCCGAATCAGATGAAATATTAAGGATGGGACACGAGCTAGAAATTACCGTGAATGAAATAGTTAAAATGATTGAAAATAATTAATGCGAATCAGGGATTGAAAAATGATTAAAATAGTATAATTAAGAATATCATTCTAATTGACGTTGGTATTTTTGCTATTTGCTTTTTGCTATTTGCCCTCTTCTATCGCGATCGAGTGAAGCAAATAGCCAATAGCAAAATGCTAATAGCAGTTTTTAAGGCTAATTTTAACGCCTGATCCGCATAAATAGCTATTTTTGAAAAATTAATTTTCTATAATGAATTTCACCTTTCAATCTGCACAGTTAACTTTTGATCAAGAATCCCTTGACCTGACTCCTAATAAAACCAGTTCAAGCGAAGCATTATACGCAGATTTTACGAGCACTGATTCCGCAGAACAGAAACGGTTTCAAATTTTTATTCATCCTAAAAAAGAGGTGACTTTAAAAACTTTTGAGTTACGTCTTTCGGTTCCGTTAACGAATAACGCTTCCGTTTTTTGTAATGGTTTTTTATCTCACCATCGAACAGGAATTTATTCGCTCTCCGATAAAATATCTGGTAACGGATGGCTTACTTCCAAAGCCGCTTTTCATCAACAAGCTCCTGAGTTTTCGTCGAAAAATCCTTTTCACTCTTGGCATCATGGATATGTAGAAACAAATGGAAAAGGATTATTTATTGGATCTTTAAATGAAACGACCGCTTTTACTTGTATTGAATACGATGCGACCAATGGACAGATCATCATTCGCAAAGATATTGAGAATTTAGAATTAGGACATTCTTTTCCGTTATTAGATTTGATGGTATTGGCT
The DNA here is from genome assembly GCA_937995675.1 of uncultured Saprospiraceae bacterium. Taxonomy (GTDB): domain Bacteria; phylum Bacteroidota; class Bacteroidia; order Chitinophagales; family Saprospiraceae; genus JALZUU01. The sequence continues at coordinate 3,933 of CALKJE010000311.1, read as the reverse complement.
GGTAAAAAGGAAAAAGCTTTTACCACTTATTTTTCTGCTATCGAAACCAATCCATTACCGGCTCCTTTTCTTTCTGGCTGGATGGCAAATAAGGATAGTAATGGAAATTCGGCAGCAGCCATCACTGATTTTTTAGCACTTAGAACAGAAGAAAATATTCCGGCAGATTTTGTCTTGATTGGTGCTGGTTATGCCGCTGCAGTCGGAGATTGGTTATACTCAAATGATCAGTTTCCCAATGGCTTACCACCTTTAATAGCGGAAATAAAATCAGCTGGTTTAAAAGTAGGGATGAGTCTTTCTCCACTACTCTGTGCTGCGGAATCAGAAGTTTATAAACAACATTCAGATTGGATTTTAAAAGATGAAAAAAATAATCCAGTTACCATAAAAACGCCATCGGGCGTGCAGTATGTTCTGGATGCGTACGATCCAGGAGTCCAAGATTATCTACAAGTATTTTGCTATACCGTTACGACTCAATGGGGAATTGATCTGCTTAAATTCGATCATTTATCGACTGCTTTTGCCGTTGCTCGAAAAACAAAAACAAGAGCACAAGCTAGCAACGATTTTTTAAAAATGCTACGGGACAGTTCTCCCAATTGTTTAATCTGGGCGACTGATTTACCCATCTCTACGGGAAGGTTATATGCCAACTATACTTCGACAGGAAGTAATACTATTGGCAGTTGGGATACTCGTTTTCCTTTGCTTTATGCAGACAAAAATGCAGATACTGCCAAGGTTCAGTTAAAAAATAGGATCCATCGTTTTTCTAATTCAGAATACGGTTCAGCTGGAAGTATGATTACCCTTCTTGCGAATAAAAACCTGACAGAAACACAGGAACATACCATTCTATTTATCAATTCCCTATTTTCAAATATTGGGGTGATTACCGACGCACCTAAATCTTTATCTCCTGAAACCTGGAGCGAATGGCGCCTTGCTGATCAATGGAAATCTTCCGAAGTTACCAAGGTGAGTTTTTCTCAAGAAGACGCTTGTATTATCGACTTTAAAAATAAAGATGGTAAACGATTTCGAGGATTGGTTAATTTAGGAAATAAAGAAACTAGTCTGGAGGGAATTAAACTAGAAGCGGGTGAGACATTGGTGCTGGGGAGGAGGAATCGAAATTAGAATGTGAAGATTGAGGTTGTAGGTGTTCGTGTATTTTAAAATCAAAAAGACAAAGTCTGGCATTCGAGTAAGTATACTAAACCCTCTTCAATTGGTGAGGAGGTTTAGTATACTTAGTTTATTCTAAGGCGACCGGTTCTTTTCCTTTTAAAGATTTGATGGCGGTTTTGACGATTTCGTCTGCTTGGTTAAGTACTTTAAAACTTCCTTCTTCACCATAATATTGACGAGCGACTCGGGCTTTCAATCTAGTTTTAATCAAGGGAGTAACTTCTCTTAATTCCGCTGCGGTTATTTCCACTCCTTTCTCTCTTGCATAGTTGGCTAAATCATTTACCATTTGGTCCGTTACTCGATAAGATTTAATCCACGCATTGACAGAATAATCTTCAAAACGCTTGGTTTGATTTTCGAGTTGTCGATAAACGAATTGAGGAATATGTTCGCGTAGTTCTAAAAAATGTCGATTAAGTTCTAATGAATCTACGGGTACAAAAAGATCGGGGGTGATTCCACCACCACCGTAGACTACTCTATTATCTTTTTTAGTAAAATATTTGAGGGTATCTAAAATTGCGATACTATCTTGACTAAATAATTCTCCAGATTTTACTCGGTTGGCAAGATCACCATCGTAGTCTCTTCCTGGTTCGTAGGACTTTTGAATAGAACGTCCTGTTGGCGTAAAATATCGTGCTACGGTCAACCGTAAAGCAGAACCATCCCGCAAGGTATATTGTTCTTGCACCAATCCTTTTCCAAATGAACGTCGACCAACAACGACTCCTCGATCCCAATCTTGTACTGCACCTGCCATAATTTCGCTAGCAGAAGCGGAGCCTTCATCGATTAGGATAGCAATTTCTCCAATCTCAAAAAAGGCACGTCCCGTCGTTTCATAATCGCTACGATTAACTGTTCGTCCTTCGGTATAAACGAGTAATTGTTTTTTCTCATCAAATAATTGGCTAAGCATTTTAGTAGCCTCTTGTAGATAACCACCAGGATTTTGTCGGAGATCAATGACCAGATCTTTTAGTCCTTCTTTTTCCACCATGTATTCTAAAGAATCCATAAACTCGATATGCGTCGTGGCACTAAATCGGTTTACTTTGATGTACCCAGTTTTGTCATCCAACATGTAGGCGATATCTACACTATTGATGGGAATTTCATCTCGTTCCACATCAAAATATAATAATTCACTTTCGTGCTTACGTTGAATTCCAATATGCACTTTGGTTCCTCTCTCTCCACGTAATTTGGTAACAATTTCAGGAAAAGTAATATTCACACCTGCCACGATACTATCTTCAATCGTAACAATTTTATCACCAGCCAAAATGCCTACTCTATCGGACGGTCCTCCACTAATTGGAGATACAACTAAAATCGTATCATCCACCATCAAAAACTCAATCCCTACTCCTTCAAAATTACCTTGTAATTGTTCGTTGACTTGTTTTAGGTTCTCTGCATCAATATAACTACTGTGCGGATCTAGTTCATCCAAAATGGTACTAATAGCTTTATCTACTAATTTATCTCGGTCCACTTCATCGACGTAGCGATTTTCGATATAGCGTAGAAGTTCTTCAATTTTACTTCCTTGGTGGATCGTCATTTTCTGGTCTGGACCATAGCTTCCTCTAGTTTGGATCAGCGGAACCTGTTGCATTTTCATACCAATGACCATTCCTCCCACGACCATTAATGACATTAGGAGTGGTAACCAGACTTTTAGTGTACGAGGATTTGCAGAAGAAGGGTTTACAGGGTCATTACTCATAGTAACAAAAATAATATTATTTTTTAGAACTGAGGGCTTGGTAAAAATTAAATTTCAAAGGGATTTTTATCAAAATTTAAGTCTTAATGGAACTGTTTCCTCAAGTGTTTCATTTTTTCGCCCGCGCCTCTAATCCTAAAGGAAGCCCAGCCCGCTGACACACTTTAAATGAACAGTCTCGTCTTAATCAAGAAGGATTCAACGCAAAATTTGGTCATTCTGAAGTAAAATCACGATATTACAAATGGATTACCAAACAATGGGTTTAAATACTCAGCCCTTCGAGTTTTTAAATCACTATAAAAAAAACTACTTGGATTATGGAAATAGATGATATTGATCGAAAAATACTGTCTGTATTAATGCACAATGCGAAGTTGCCCTATACAGAAGTGGCCAAAGAAGTCCATGTTTCTGGCGGTACGGTACATGTACGAATGAAAAAAATGGAGGAAATGGGCATTATTAAAGGCTTTCAGCTCGTTATTGATCCGGTTAAGCTTGGGTATGATATTACCGCTTATTTAGGTATTTATTTAGAAAAAAGCTCTTATTACGAAGATGTGATCAATGCTTTAAGAGAGATTCCCGAAATGGTTAGCGCACACTATACCACCGGGAACTATAGCATTTTTGCTCGAATAATCTGCAGAGACACTAAACACTTACTAGAAATATTGCATAATAAAGTACAGAAAATCAGCGGAATACAACGAACAGAAACGTTTATTTCCTTAGAGGAAAATATTAACCGTCCTTTAGGAATGTTGAATAAATAGTTCACCTAAAATCCCAATCTATTTAATCGCCATTCCTTAAACATTTCTGAAGGCTAAATTCACCAAGATGGCCTAGAAATTGCACTTTATATATTTAATAAATTTTAAATATGAAAATAAATCTTATTTCTCGCTTTGCGCTTCTGGCTATGTTCCTTTTGCCTAGCTTTCTAGCAACTGGCCAGGCTGACAAAGCTTATACAGGCTATCGAGTATATC
>CALKJE010000310.1 GCA_937995675.1 uncultured Saprospiraceae bacterium | reverse complement strand
TTGCACACAGGTATTCGAAAGGCGACGGGTGATTTTTTGATTATTCAAGATGCAGATTTGGAATATGATCCAGAAGAATATAATATTCTACTCAAACCAATCCTAGACGATTTTGCAGATGTCGTTTATGGTTCAAGATTTATTGGTGGAAAACCACATCGAATTTTATTCTATTGGCATTCAATCGGTAATCGTTGGTTAACGAATTTGAGCAACATGTTTACCAATTTGAATTTGACAGATATGGAAACTTGTTATAAACTTTTTAGAACGCCGATGATTCAAAAACTTTCATTAACTGAAAAACGTTTCGGATTTGAACCTGAAGTGACGGCGAAGATTTCTCGAGTAGAAAATGTCAGAATCTATGAGGTAGGAATTTCTTACTATGGCCGTACCTATGAAGAAGGAAAGAAGATTGGCTGGCGAGATGGATTTCGGGCGATCTATTGTATTTTGAAGTATAATATTTTAAAATAAAAATACAACATTGGTCTGAATATTGAGAAAAAGAAATAAAGCATTAAAATAAACAATATGAAGACTTTTACACCATTTTTTCTGATCTTATTTTTTTCATTTTTTGGAAATGCGCAGGACTGTAATTTACTTTTCGAAGATTTTGAAAGTTTCACTTCTAACAGTTCAACTAATTGTAATGGCTCTGGTATTGTAGCACAAAGCAATGGTGATTGGATTTTGTATTCAGAGGATGCAAAAGACGGCTGTATTGCGGATTTTGGATCAGGAGAAGGAAATATTTTAGATCTTCAAGCTAATTCTTTTAGACCACAGATTATTCAGGTATTAAATGCAAATCAGCTAGATAGTTTGACAATACGTTTTGATTTTTATAATGAGTGTGGAGGACTAGTTCTAGAATTATTAGAGTCCTTTGTCGATGAAAATAATTTGGTGAAGCTTAGTGAAATTTCGATTTCCAACGGTTTATTAATCATAGGCAATGACACTTTTGACATCTGCTATAGTCAAAGCAATGCTTTTAATCCGATTGAATTAATTCTAGATTTTTCTGCGCATCAGATTACGTTAGTTTGTACAGAAGGTGCTGCACAAACGGTTGACTTTTTAGTTCCAGGAGATCAAATTTTCGGAATTGCCTATGGCTCTAATCAGTGTAATTTTATTGATAATATTTGTTTAGATATTGTTCCTAGTCCTACTCCACCAGCCAGCTTTAGTTTTCTCACCGACACTATTTTCCAAGAGATCAATCTTTCTGAAGCCAGTCAATTACCTTTAGATATTTATCACGAGATAGAAATATTCAATAATAGTTTAGATCAAGATTTAGATCTACGTTGGAATTTCATTGGTCATGATTTACCACTAGAATGGGGTTCTATGTGTAATGCAAATGGTATTTTTTGTGAGGAGGATTTTGAACAAGATCTATTTTTGCCTGCCAATACTACGGAGCTGATATACTATCATCTAATGGTAATGGACATCAATAATACTGGTGGTACGGCCACGACAGAAATCGTTGTTTATGATCCATTAGACAGTATAAACACTGCAAGAATTCTGACTTTTATCACGACCGTTGAGCTCGGGATAAGTGGACCAAGTTTTTTAATTAGTCCTGAAGAAACGTCTACTGAATTTATTATTGTGGAAGAAGGTCAACCTCTTTTTGCAGACCATCCAATTCGAGATTTTATTAATAATCGTTTTGAGGACGTTACCATTAATTGGACAATTCTTGAGAATACTTGGCCAGCAGAATGGTTCATAGAGTATGACTTACATATTGTAGATCAAGGTTTTACAACGATTGTTCCGACGACCGGCAGCACGGTACTTCCAATAGATCAACCATTCTATCCACTTGAATTTTTCTTACATACCATAGAGCCAAATGGTTTTGGAGGACAACATCTTTTGAGTATTAATTTTTACGATCCTCTCGACAGCTTAAACTCCAATACGACTATTGACTATATAACGACGATTTGTCCAGAGACTACACAAACTGATTTGATTGAAGGAATAACCGATTCTATTTATTGTAGTGGTGCTGAAATCACGCTGAACGCTATTGGTGGATTTGACAATTATCTTTGGTCAAATGGCAATACGGATCCAATAATAACGACGATCGTTGACGAAGTAACTTATATTACTGCCATCGACGAAATTGGATGCACCCGTTCTGACACTTTAGACATAACAATAAGCAGACCTATTCCAAAAGATATTTGTTTGGTAACTATTGATACCGCCACTGGATTTAACCAAATCAACTTTGAGCGAGATTATAATACCAATACCGCTTCTTACAATATCTACAAAGAAACGACACAAGCCAATGTTTTTGATTTAATTGGAAGTCTTCCTTTTACTGCTCCAACCTTGAGTTTTACGGATGAAGATTCTAATCCATTACAAAACAGTAATCGATATAAGATTTCAGTTGTAGACAGTTGTGGCAACGAATCTTCATTATCTAATCAACATCAGACAATTCACTTGGTTAGTAATGTAGGGATCAATGGAGAGACCAACTTACTTTGGAATGCGTATGTTGGTTTTGAATATGGTACTTTTAATATTTTACGAGGCACCAATGATGATGATTTACAGCTAATTGCGCAGCAGCCTGCGAACCTATTTAGCTTCTCTGATCTAACGCCGCCAAGTGGAACTAACTTATATTATCAGATTGAAGTAGTTAAAGAAGAAGCTTGTGATCCTGCTCGTAGTGCAGAAATTATTTCTACTCGTTCTAATTTATCAACTATTACGACCACTAGTATTCAGACTACTTTTGAAGAGATCGGCCTACACCTTTTTCCTAATCCAATGAAGGATCATTTTATGCTAACTTCAGATTTGCAAGAAGGTGCGCAGATTACGATAACAGATCTATTAGGGAAAGAAATTAAGACAACTTATCTACCACAGATCGACTTTCATAAAGTTGAGGTAGCAGAATTAAACGCAGGATTATATCATCTTAGAATTCTTTTAAATTCAGGTAAGGTAGCTGTTGAAAAGATTATTGTTTATTAATAATGTGAATCAAAGAAATACCATCTTTCAATTAATTAGAAATTTAACTCCTGATTCGCATTAATATTTAAAAGAAATTACAACAAAAATACCTTTACCATCAATACGACACCAAATACCACTAATGCTCCGCCACTGACCAGTCGCAAAATATGGATATGTCCATTCGTCATATAACGACGAATAAATTTTGCTAGAGCGACTTTGAGGGTATCGGTCAAAATAATCGTTAGCATGACACCAATAAAAAATAAGGAAGCATAGTCAGAAGAATAATCATCCCCAATCATGAGCATACTCATGACACTCAACCAAAAGAAAAAAGTGAAAGGATTAATGGTATTAATTAAAAAGCCTTTGACCCAGAGGCCTAAGTAAGTACGAGCGCCGATCTTTGGACGCGCTTCATTTATAGCAGGAAGTGGTGGAGACTTCGTTAGCATCATTCCTAGTCCGAATCCAATAAGTATAATCCCACCAATAGATCCAAAGGTGGCTTTAAAGCCCGACCATTCTGTTACTTCGACAAGAAATGACGCGCCAAAAAATACCGATAAAATAAAGATTAAATCGCTGATCCAGATTCCCAATCCAACCATGAGACCAGCACGCATACCTCGTTCTACACCCGCTTGTATGAGTGCAAAAAAAATCGGACCCAACATAATACAGAGAAGGAGTCCGGTTTGTATACCTTGAAGTAGAGGAAGCATGTATGAGTGATCTTTTATTTTTATTTCGAGGACAAAGTTACGTTCTTTATCTTACTTAAACGCATGCTTTCAAATTCTCGTTTTTTTGAGACTGTTCCATAAAGTGTGTCAGCGCGCGAGGCTTCCTTTAGGACCGAGGTGCGGGCGGCAAAAATGACACACTTAACTGAGCAGTCTCGCTTTTTTCATTCTAAAAAACAGAAAGCCAAATTGAAACAACTCAATTTGGCTTTCTGTTTTGAAATAATCAATTTAAAATCTAATATCCTTTTAGTAAGTAACGCATACCACCCGCTTCAAAGGCACTCAATGTTCTTTTTGGTGTCAGATAAAGATAAACGGATTCTCCCTTGTCTAGTTCGAATTCAATTTGATATCGTTCACCATCAGGTGCAGCTGATTCATCCTCTCGTTCGGTCATTTTTTTCACCTCATATTCTATTACTAAATCTTCGCTGGTACCATCTTCGTAATTTACAATAGATCGAACCTTAATCACTCGTCTTTCTTTCAACTTTACACCAAGTCCTTTTAATTCTTCTTCTTCCATCATCAATGCCTCTGCCACCGTTGGTAATGGTTCAGCACCTTCTACTTTTTTCTGTTTTTTCTTTCGCTTGTCAATAATCTTTACCGTTTGAATAAATTCAATACTGGTACTATCGCCAAACTTGAGTCGCTCCTGAATACCTCGTTGAGCCTCATGAATCCGTAGAAAAGGACGCATGGCCATTCCCCAAATACTATCCTGGTGTTCTAACTCCTGTTCCCAACGACCGGAGAAGAAAGCATCCTCTTCATTCCGCTGATCTTCGGACATCTGTGCTTGATAAAAAATAAGTTCTTGCTCATTAGTGGTTCGCTTAAAAATTAAAGCATCCACCTGTGCTCGATTATTTAAAACTAATTTGAGGTGTCCCTGAATAGTTGGATTACGCGCGTTCATCAACAATAGCTTATATCCGTAATCTGTCGAATTAATATTATTAATACTATAAACGCCTTCAATACCTTCTCCTTTTACAAAAAGATTGGCTTGCGTAACACCAAACGAATATTCTCCCGCTCCCAATTCTTGTTGAGATTCTCCTTTGATTTCCATAATTCCAGGGACAAAGTCGTATCCCATCAAATCCGTTGGGTCCTTAAACTTACGATCAGAGATATAGGAATAATCTTCCTGTGCTAATCCTGAGAAACTAACGGAGAGAAAAATTATAAAAAGTAAATTTCTTAACATTATGTATCGGTTTTCTTTGAAGCAATTAAATTCTGCTCCTTGATTAATAAAACTCCTTAAATAAAAGACAAAATGCTTGCCGATTCATTTGGTTTTATTCAAAACTACCCTTTCAGACGTATTAATGCCATGAAAAGGAACCGCTTTAGTATATTTTTATAATTTCTATAACTTTTCTCATAAGGAATATTGGT
>CALKJE010000309.1 GCA_937995675.1 uncultured Saprospiraceae bacterium | reverse complement strand
GCATCTGGAACATCCGACGCAGCTGGAGCTTGTTGCGCAGAAAGAGAAAAGGTCAACAGCATTAAGAAGCTGGTAGCTAAGAGGAATGATTGTATTTTTTTCATTTCTATTTTTGTTTAATTATTTATTTGTTTAATCGTTTATTTGTTTCGACCGTAAAATACGAACGATTGGTTTTTTAAGGTGTAAAAAGGGTTTGATAAAACGTTCGGTACGCATGCCTCGAATCTTTAATTTAACCTTACACGAAAGAAGGCTAAACGATTAAACATTTTAAACAAATAAACAATCTTCAATAAAGATAACGCCTTTCTATACAAACCTGTTCTTAATACGTTGTTAAAGTCTCTGAAATATCGGTTTGATAGGCCTGAAATGCTGGAATTAAGGCTGCTACGAAGCCGATCACCAATGATCCACCGAGTAACCAGAGTTCTTCCTTAAAGAATCGCCAACCACTGAATTCATATTGATAAGCTTCTTCTAAGTAACCTGATAGTAGGCTCATGCCAGAATGACAAAGAAATAGTCCTAATAAATATCCCAAAATCGCAAAGAGTAGGCCTTCTAAAATAATTAAAAAGAACAGATAACTTCGGCTCGCCCCCATCACTCGCATCAGCGCCAACTCGTACTTACGATCCTTCAGCGAACTAAATAAAGAGATAAAAATACTCAACCCTGAAACGATAACAATGATCAATGCGAGGTTCCGCAAGGCATCCGTTCCCACGCCCATCATCGAATACAATCGATTCATTTCGATGGCCGGACTTGCTGCTTGTAAATCTGTATTTTCATTGATACTTCGAGGCATATTTAATGCTCGCCAGTCTTTTTTATTTCGGTAACGCACCAATAAAGTGGTGATGTCTTTATCTGGGTAATCTGTCAATGGTTTGACGATGGGTGCTGCCGCTTGGTGATCCGCATGATCGTGGGCGTCATGATCATGTCCTTCGTGATCTCCATGGTCATGGCCACTATGATCATGGTCTGAATGATCTTCGTGATCGTGTGCATGATCATGGTCGTGATCGTGATCTTCTTCCGATGCTTCCGCAGGTGCTTTCTTTTCTTCTGCTTCATGATCGTGAACGGCCCAAACAGATTGGGTATTTGTCAAAATCAATTGATCTAAAACGGTGTTTGATTTATTTAAAATACCAACTACTTTAAATCCATCTCCATGATCGTGGGTATTGATTCCATCATCAGCAAATCCATGAGAACTATGAAACTGATCTCCGATTTTTAAGTTGGCTTTGCTGGCTACGGTCGCACCGATGGTTACTTCATATAATCCTTCCCAGAGTTTTCCAGTCGCTACGCTTTCTCTAAAAATAGAGTCTACATATTCGTGCGTAGTTCCAATAATTCGAAAAGATTTATAGCTATCTCCCAGAGAAAGTGGAACAGCTAATTTAACCAAAGGATGTTTAGGATTTAAAAACGGTTTTACTTCTTTGATAGAAATATTTCCAGTCGGAGCATCGATATGATACATACTAGAAAGAATCATCTGCAACGGACTTCCCTTAGCGCCAATCACTAAATCAATGCCCGCTAAATTATTTTTAAATTTTTCATCCAGTTGGGTATTGAGTGAAATCAATAACGCAATCAATCCAACACCCAGACCAAACAAGAGCAACGTTAGTAGCATTTGTAAAGGCCGGTCTTTCTGGTTTTTCCAACTCAGCGTCAGCGGATTCATTCTAAGATAATTTTATGGTCAAAAAATTCTTTTAAGCGACTATCATGTGTAACAATAACGAGGGTCGCTCCTTCTTCTTTCGCTTGTGTTTCCAGTAAATCAATTACCTCTTTACAATTTTCGTCATCTAAGGCAGAGGTTGGTTCGTCCGCAAGAATAAGACCTGGACTGTTAACCAATGCACGTGCAATCGCCACCCGTTGTTGTTCTCCTTGACTCAATCGGTTGGTACGATCTCCGATTTTATCTCCAATATTTAGTCGATCTAATAGTTTTTTTATTCGCGTTGGATTAGCGGAATGACCTGCTAAAGTTTGAGCAAGTTGTAAATTTTCTCCCACCGTCAGTGATTGAACGAAGTGAGATTGTTGAAATACGATGCCGATATTTTTACCACGAAATTGATCAAGTGCAGTAGAAGAAAGGGTATTTAATTCTTGGTTGGCTATATAGACTTTTCCTTTTTGTGGTCTTCTAATACCACCTAATAAATGAAGGAGCGTCGTTTTACCGGTACCAGACTGTCCCAACAATAACCACTGCGATCCTTTTTCGCATTGAATATCGGGGAACGTAATGGTTTTATTTCCAGGGTAAGTATATTCTAATTGCTGGGTTCTCAGCATAGCTTTTTTATAGGTTATATTGAAATTGTTTAAAAATTCTAAGATTCGTTTTTTCTCTAGAAGCTTATCTTTTACAATAAAGCCGCACCAAAAACACCTGCACTATCTCCTAAGCTTGGTCGTAGAATAGGCGTTTCTAATTGATGATTAAAAACGTGTTGCTCTACTGACTTAATACCTTCGTTATAAAGTAAGTCTATCTTACTAACACCACCACCAATAATCACCGCATCAGGATCGATCATGTTGATGATACTCGCAATTCCTTGACCAAAGAATTTGATGAGTCGTTGTACCGTTTCCGTAGCCACTTCATCATTTTTTCCTTTGTGTAGCTCAATGATTTCACGAAGCGGTGTTTCGACTCCTGTTTTATTAAAATAATATCTTTCTAAGGCCGGACCTGAAAGAATTCTTTCGGTACAACCAATTTTTCCGCAATAGCATTTCCCACCAGAAGCATCCATAAAGCTATGCCCCCATTCTCCAGCGATACCTTGTCGACCATTCAATACTTTTCCGTCAATCACCAGACCACCACCAACACCTGTTCCCATGATCACTCCAAAGACTACTTTTGCATCTGGAAGTTGCTCCTTTACCACGCCTAACTTAGTTTCTGCAATGGCAAAACAGTTCGCATCATTGGCCATAGAGACCGGCATAGAGAGTGCCCGTTCTAAATCTCTTTTTAGATATTTACCATTGATCGCCGTTGTATTGCTGTTTTTCATCGTCTGAGTAGACGGTTCTAGCGTACCTGGTGTTCCAATTCCTATTTTTTGAGGTCTTACGCCTGTTTCCGCCATCAATACTTCAACCAGCTTAACAATTTGACCAATGATATGTTGATACCCCTTTTCTTTTTCCGTCGCTACTCTTAGTCTTTTCAGTACAACTGGATGATTCGGATCTTCCAATACGACTCCTTCGATTTTTGTACCGCCTAAATCAATACCCCAAACTGGTCCCATAAATTATTAAATTGCAATTGTTATAAATAAATATTAGTTTTGGATTCCAAATTTATTAAAATGAAATTTTGCATAAATATAATCATTAGCATTCGAATTATTGGAATTAACGCCAATCTGTAGGAGCTTTATGATATTTATGTAAAAGCGCTGGCAGATTAAATAACTGCCAGCGCTTTTTTTTGATCTAGTAGAGATTACTCTAATTTACTTTAGAATAATGTCTGTAAACCCATTTTTTATGTACAAGTCTTACGACAGCCTTAATTTACCGGAGATAGACCGGAACATACTTGAATTCTGGAAATCTGAAAACATCTTCGAGCGTAGTATCTCCGAAAAGGATGCCAATAATACCTATGTCTTTTACGAAGGTCCTCCTTCTGCCAATGGAAAGCCGGGTATTCACCACGTAATGGCTAGAACAGTTAAAGATCTTTTCTGTCGTTTTCATACCATGCAAGGACAACGCGTCCAACGAAAAGGTGGTTGGGATACGCATGGGCTTCCTATCGAACTAAGTGTAGAAAAAGAACTTGGAATTACCAAGGAAGATATCGGCACCAAGATTTCGGTCGATGATTATAACAAGGCTTGCCGTGAAACGGTCATGCGTTATAAAGATATGTGGGATGATATCACCCGCAAAATGGGATATTGGGTCGATTTAGAAAATCCGTATATCACTTTTGATAATAATTATATTGAATCTGTCTGGTTTTTATTAAAAAGATTATACGACAAGGATTTAATGTATAAAGGATATACCATCCAGCCTTATTCGCCAGCGGCAGGTACTGGACTGAGTTCGCACGAGCTGAATCAACCAGGTGCTTACCGTGATGTGACGGATACTTCGGCTATCGCACAATTT
>CALKJE010000308.1 GCA_937995675.1 uncultured Saprospiraceae bacterium | reverse complement strand
ATAAATCATGTTATGAACATGTGTTGGTATATACTATTTATAAATGAGATAGATTTCAGCCATGTAAAAGCCTTGAAGTAAAAATAGACAAATAGTAAAGTTCTGATACGACCAAAAGTGTCCCGTACGTGACACTTTTTTCTATACTTTTTTAACCCATGACTGCTAAGTGCAAATATAGCATGAGCTTTGTCTTCCGGGCAGTTTTCTTTGAATTACAATATACTTGTATGAAGTATGTACTTCTTATTAACTAACATTTTTGACCAATCTATTCTTAGAAGCTTTGATGTTCAGGATTCTTTGACTAACTCTAATTGACTAATTCAGCAATTCTACAATATTGTGAGTTAAAGTGCTTGACATGATGCTACAATTTTTCCACATCGTTCATAGAAATTTCAGAGAATTTTTTGGAGTTACAATTTTACAATTTTAACCTTTTTAGCGGCTGCTTGTAATTTTTTGATATTAAAATTGTCTGCCGCTTCGTATTTACTTTTAGAAAAACAAATCACATTTCCTTTCCCTAATTTTTCGGTCAACGCCTTATGAATCGTTTTGACTGATTTAGGATATTGTCCAACTTCTTTTCCTTGCCAAGTCCAAGACCAACTTCCATGCAAACAACTTACATTATTCGCTGCTGGACCCGCCAAAAGAATTTTTGTTTTTTTAGAAAGTGGTAAACTAGATTTTTTCCCTTTTCCATTTTTTACCAAAGTCATCGTCGCATGTGCTGCCTTAAGTGATGTTTGTTGTCTTTCAGCCGTATTTAATTTTACGGGTTCACTACCTTTTCCTAAAGGATTTTCAAAAAGACCTAAATCTTTTTTCAATTGTAAAATTCGCGTCACTGCTTCGTCGATTCGCTTCATCGGCACAATTCCTTCTTTTACAAGTTCAATAAGGTATTTTGTAAAACTAAAATCAAAAGGAACCATACTCATATCAATCCCAGCATTGATCGCAATTCCTACTGCTTCTTTTGGCGTAGCCGCAATTCTATGTCGTGTATGTAAGCGAATGATGTCTTCCCAATCCGTTACGGCAAGACCTTTAAATTTTAATTCCTTACGGAGAATAGTGGTCAATAATTTATAACTACCATGAACTGGAACACCATTAATTTCACCAGAATTAATCATCACAGTTGCGACGCCTCGATTCACCGCTTCTTGAAAAGGAGGTAAGAAGATTTCTCTTAATTGATTTTCAGAAATATTAGTAGGCGTTCGATCGTGTCCACTATCTGGACTAGAATAGGCCAAGAAATGTTTCATACAAGCGGCAACCGTATCAGGAGCTCGAAGATCATCTCCTTGGTAAGCCGTCACAGCTGCCCCAGCCATCTGTCCACATAAATAAGGATCTTCACCAAAGGTTTCCTCAAATCTCGCCCAAGCCGGAACTCTTCCTACATCAAAAACTGGATCGAAATTCCACGGAATTCCAGCGGCTCTAGTTTCAATTGCGGTGATTTTTGCGGCAGCAGCTACCAAGTCATTATTTCGCGTGGCTGCCATTCCGATATTGTGTGGAAATAAGGTTGCCCCTTTTACATAAGTTGCTCCGTGAATAGAATCGATTCCGTAGAGGACCGGTATTTTATTTTTAGTTTTTAAAACTTGCCCTTGGATTGCCCCAATTACTTCATCCCATTTTTTAATAGAAAAAGCATGTGTTTTTACATTCAGAATAGAACCTACTTTTTTATTGACAACTGCCTTGGCTAATTTTTTGGGATCTATTTCGTCACTTGAATTATCTTTTAAATATAAGTGAGAAGTAACCTGTGTCATCTGTCCCACTTTTTCTTCGAGGGTTAATTTACGGAGCAATGCCTTGATATTCATATATTGTCTTTTGACCAATGTTTTGAAGTTATTTTTTTGAGAAAACAAACTTACGAAATCAAGAGGAAATAATCATCGGTTATTCCAAAATGAAGCGGTAGATTTTTTTATCATTCCTCAACAAAAATTCCTTTTGTCTGTTTACTCATCTTACTTAATTAAATTATTAAATGAGTCAAGAGTTGAGAATAAATATTTAGATCAGTGGAATATTATCTTCCCAATTAGTTTGGGTATAATCGTCTCTTGCAACCTTGTTTTTCAACTTGCCAGAAGGAAGACGATAGAAGTGAGCAAAAAGCAATCAGCAAGCAGCATTTTCCAATAGCCTTTTAGATCATAATTAAGAATTTAACTCCTGTTTCGCAATCATCATTAATAAATAAAATATGAGCCAACACTATATTATCATCGGCGGAAGCAAAGGAATCGGTAGAGCCTTAGTAACTGAAATTACGAATGCCGGACATCAAGTAACTGTTTACTCAAGAACCCGTGGAGATCTTGATAACACAGTAAATCATATTGCCTTTGATGCCACTACCGACGAATTTCCAAAAGATACTTTACCTGACGAAATTCACGGATTAGCCTATTGTCCTGGAAGTATTACGCTCAAACCTTTTCGTTCGCTTAAAGAAGAAACATTCCTCGAAGATTTCAACATCAATGTCCTTGGAGCTGTAAAATCAATCAAAGCTTCGCTGACCAAACTCAAAAAATCTGGACAGGGTAGTGTGGTTTTATTTAGTACCGTCGCCGTTGGCCAAGGAATGGCTTTCCATGCCAGCATCGCCACCGCTAAGGCAGCCGTCGAAGGACTTACTCGATCGCTCGCCGCTGAGTTAGCACCAGCGATCCGAGTTAATTGTATTGCTCCTTCACTTACTGATACACAACTAGCTGGTAATCTGTTAAGTACACCCGAAAAGAAAGAAGCTTCCGACAAGCGACATCCACTTCGTCGAACGGGTACACCTGCCGATATCGCTAAGATGGCCGCCTTCCTCCTTTCTAATGACAGCACTTGGATCAGCGGACAAATTATCGGTGTGGATGGCGGAATGTCTGCCCTCAGGGTTTAAAGCTGTTGATTTGGCCATCTTGATAATCCGATTTCTAAAACCGCCATAGAAGAGGCATTATTCATTAAAAAATTATTCATTATTCATTATCATAAAAATGCTAAAACCCGAAATTGCCTCCCTCCCAAAACGCTACCGCACCAACTTCGTCAACTCCCTCAGCGGATTCAAAAGTGGAAACCTGATCGGAACCATCAGCCCAGACGGACAGGAAAATCTTGCCATCTTTACCTCAGTAGTTCACCTAGGAGCGAACCCTGCGTTGATGGGATTCATTATGCGTCCCGTCAGTGTACCTCGACATACCTACGAAAATATCATGGCCAATAAAAGTTTTACCATCAATCATGTGGCCTCTAGTTTTTACAAAAAAGCACATCAAACCGCAGCTCGTTATGATCGAGAAGTTTCAGAGTTTACCGCCTCAGGATTAACTCCTTTTTATTCTGAAAATACTAAAGCACCGTATGTTAAAGAAAGTTTGGTGAAAATAGGTCTTTCCTTTGTTGAAGCATTAGAGATTAAGGCCAACGGGACTCAAATGATTATTGGGGCGATTGAAGAAGTACTGGTATCACCCGATTTAGTTTTACCTGATGGTTATATAAATTTAGAAAAAGCGGGAACGGTGGCCGTCTCGTGTTTAGATGGTTATCACCAAACGGAACAACTAGCACGACTTACTTATGCTAAACCAAATACCACTCCGCAAGAATTAGAGAAGAAATAGCCGTCTTAATCAAGCCTTTATGGCCAAGCCAAAAGTAAATAGTAAGAAGTCAAAAAAATCTTATCTTTGGTGTTTTTATTAAGAAACTACTGAACACTACGATGTCCAAAAAATGGCTGCTTATTCTTGGGGTTACTTTTACCTGTTATATGATGTGGGTTAGCTATGTTCACCAGGACGCCCCAACTAATGATTACCCAACCTCTCAAAAAGAGGTCAATCCTTATGTTCAACAATGGGTCGATGATAGTTTCAATCAAATCGGAAAATTATTAAAAGATAGTAAAGTTCCTGGAACAGCGGTTTCCATTGTCTATCGTGATCAAGTCTTTATCCGCACCTTTGGGGTTCGTTCTGTAAAAAATCGAGTACCCATCGATCAACATTCCGTTTTTCGGATCGCCTCTCTTTCTAAATCTTTTGCTGCTGCTTTAACTGCTCGCTTGGTTAAGGAAAATAAAGTGCGTTGGAATAATCATGTAAAGGATTACTTACCAGCCTTCCAACTAGCTGATAATGAGCAAACTGATCGCATTCAGCTCTGGCATTTATTATCCCATACAACCGGGCTTCCCTATCATACTTATACCAACCTTGTAGAAGCCGGCATTCCTACTTCCAAGATTATTCCTCAGCTAAAATCAGTAGATCTAGTAGG
>CALKJE010000307.1 GCA_937995675.1 uncultured Saprospiraceae bacterium | reverse complement strand
GTACCTGCATTTAGCGAAACTAGAAAGCTATCTATCGGTAGCTCTGTAGATATTTATTTGACACAGTATAGACCGGATGATTGTAATTAGATTTTTTGATGTGCGGATTTTTTGATGTGCGGATGCGCTTCTAACGTGATTTGTTAATTAGAAAAATATTATTGTTTAAAAATTTTTAGAAAATGGATATAGATATTAAAGAATTAAAAGAAAAATTAGATAGTGGAGAGGAGTTCATCTTTATTGATGTACGAGAGCCACATGAATATGAAGCGTTTAATCTTGGCGCAAAATTGATTCCGCTAGGAAGTATTATGACGGCTATAGATGACCTGGAAGATAAGAAAGATCAAGAGATTATTGTACACTGTCGTTCTGGCGCTCGTAGTGGTCAGGCACAACAGTTGATGACGCTCCAATTTGGGTTTAAGAATGTTCGAAATTTAACCGGAGGTGTGTTGGCTTGGCAAGATGCTTATGGTAGTAAGTCTTTGGGGTAGAGAAGTGCTGTTGGCCATTTGCTTCACTCGACCGCGAAAAATAAAAAAAGGTAGTGCTGGATCGTCAGCGCTACCTTTTTTTATTCTTGAAATTGAATTTGCTTTTGAGATTGTTGTTGAAGTTGAAAAAAATTATCTATTTATTTTTCTTCTAACAATTTTAAATAACCTTTCACTTTCTCATTAGGTACAGCAATGGCTAAATGATAATGTTGTAAAATCCAACCGTTCGTTGTTTTTTCTAAGATACCAGATCCTCGACAAACGCCCATCCAAGTGTCTAAAGTTTCATTAAACCAAGCCACTTCTCCTTTTTTGCTATAATAGATTTTTCGTTCTAAAGGCTGAAATGCCCAGGCCGTGTCTCTTTCAAAATATTTCAAAGCAAAAGATTCAAATTCTGTTTTGGTCCATCTTTCTGAAGCATCGGTACCGATATAAATAGACTCTGGTCCCAGTGTTTCAAAAAAGACTACTTCATCGCCAGTAGCTGCTGCGTGGTGCCAATTATCCATCAATTGATTGATTGCTACATCGCGAGGATCGGTCTCACTTGTTTGACAATCACTTCGTCGTCGCGTATCAATCAGATGTTTAATTTTCCAGCCTGTTGATTGATTCACCAACGTAAAAGAATTCACGCCGCAATGGCTTAATTTATCGCCCAAATAAAAAGTATAGTCTGTCCAGACCGTTGCTAAGTTTCCGTCTCTGCGAATTTTATAAGACCATATTTTTTCGTCCCATTGTTCCGGATGTGGTGTCCCAACAGCGGTAACAAAATCCATTAAGGCTCCTTTTTGGACTTTTACTTTTCCCTCTTTATTAGTGAGAATGGTTTCCAGTAAAACTTCTGGCATAAAAGCACTTCGTACGGCGGTAGAATCTCCCGCTCGCATCCCATCAAAAAGTTGATGGATTGGTTTTAAGATTTCGGCATCCTGTGCATTTACTAAGATAGGAAAGAAAGCCACGAGAAGAAAAGGTAAGATTGATTTAGTCATGTCTAGTTTTAGAATAATTGTATTAGAAAAAAGAAGTACACATTAAGTTAGAAAAAATAATTATTTTTTAATAAAAATCTATGTTTATGTTACTGATTGTTAGTAGTTTTGCACCGTTTTTAGAAAAAACAGTAACAAAACATTGTTACTAACTTACAACTACCCTAGCCTACAAAACTTACTGCTACTATAGCCAACTTCAAAAGCTACTCCGTAAACGTATCGTGCCGACCGAATTTTTGAGGAATAATAAGGATGTATCAAAACTTTTAAAGAAGCGTATAAAAACTGAGTATCGGTAAGAAGATTCAGTATTTTCATCTTCAAACCCTATTCTCAAATTTTAAATTAAGAATTACCATAATCACCTTTTAGTTTAATCATGGTAATTGTGAAATATTATTTTTCTTAAACCATTAAATATTCTTTTGTAATGTTAAAAAAACAATTTTCGAAATCCAAGCCAACCTGTAAGGTTACCTTTAGCTTGCCTAAAGAAGCGGTAGGAAAAGGTAAGAGTGTTGAATTAGTTGGAGAATGGAATGACTGGAATGAAAAGAAAGCCGTGAAGATGAAAGCTTCTAAAGGCAATTACACTGCTACTGTTGATCTAGAAACAGGACGCAACTACGAATTCCGTTACTTGATTGGAAAATCAAAGTGGGAAAATGACTGGCAAGCAGATGGCTACGTACCAAATCCTTTCGGTTTTGACAACTCTGTTGTTTCTATCGTAAGTGTTCCTACCGTAACTAAGTCAGCTAAAAAAGCAACTGCTAAAAAAAGCAGTTCTAAGAAAGCGACCACTAAAAAAGCAGCTCCTAAAAAGGCGACTGCTAAGAAAGCAGCTCCAAAGAAAGCGACTGCAAAAAAGACTACGGCAAAGAAAGCGACCGCTAAAAAGACTACGGCTAAAGTTGTCCGTAAAATCACCCGCAAACCTGCGGCTAAAAAAGTAACTCGATCTACCGTTAAGGATGATTTAAAGAAAATTGAAGGAATCGGACCAAAGATCGCAGAACATCTTAACAAAGGTGGTATCCACACTTTTGCTGATTTAGGAAAAGCAAAGCAAGCAAGATTAAAAGAGATTTTGGCTGCAGCTGGTCCTCGATACAAAATGCACAATCCTGGTTCTTGGCCAAAGCAATCTAAGCTAGCAGCTAAAGGAAAGTGGGATGAATTAAAAGTACTACAAGATAAATTAAACGGTGGTAAATAATTTATTTTATTAACCATCTAAGATGTTAGTATATCACAGGCTACTAACAGCGCGGCTTCCTTACACAAGGAAGCCGTTTTTTTGTCTCTAGAAGAGTACTCGAAATTTTATTGTAGCCTCAATCTCCTTCAAATCTTTTAGTACTTCTTGACTATACTTTTTATTGATATCCGTAATCACGTATCCGATCGATTCGGTGGTTTGAAGATATTGGCCGATGATATTAATTCCGTGGTCTGCTAAGGTGCTATTGATCCGCGCCAAAATACCCGGTTGGTTATGATGAATATGAATCAGTCGATGTGCATTTTTCAAAATAGGCAATTGTAGCGCAGGGAAATTTGCACCGTTAAAAGTACTTCCGGTATTTACATAATCGATTATTTGTGTCGGCAACACCTCTGCGGTATTTTCCTGTGCTTCGAGGGTCTGTCCTCCAATATGTGGTGTCAACAAAACATTGTCTAATTCCATCAACCGAGAAGTAAAGTCCCCTTGTCCATTGGCAGGTTCATTTGGAAAAACATCAATACCTGCTCCTACTATTTTTTTGGATTTTAAATTTTTATACAGTTCATCCATATCCACTGCTTGTCCGCTACTCAAATTTATAAAGATAGCGCCGTCTCGCATCGCCTTAAATTCTCGTTTTCCAAAAAACTTGGCATTCTCTGGACGATTATCCACATGGAGAGAAACTATATCTACTCTTCGTAGGAGATCTCGAAGTGCATTACATTTGGTCGCATTTCCAATCGCCGGTTTTTCAAAAACGTCATAATAATAAACATCCATACCAAGAGATTCGGCGAGGACAGAGAGTTGCGTTCCTGAATTTCCGTAACCAATAATTCCCAATTTTTTACCTCGAATTTCATAGCTGGGCTTTTTGCTGATTTCCCATTTTCCAGCTTTTAGTTGGCTACTCAAATAAGGAATATTTCGCGAAAGCATGATAATATTTCCAATCACCATTTCTACCAAAGAACGCGTATTTGCATAAGGAGCATTGAAAACTATTATTCCGCGATTGGCCGCAGCAATCAAATCAACATGGTTGGTACTTCCGCCAAAAATTCCAATCGCCATCAGTCGATTGGCCTTATCCAATAATTCTCCTGTCACAACTTGATGAGCAGGTACCCCTAAAATTGAAACATCTTTGATTAATTTTCTCAATTTGGTTTTACTCATTTTTTTTGAACCCATCACCACTTCATATCCTTCTCCTCGAAAAGCATCAGAAGCATGTTCATCCACTCCATCAAGGAGCAGTACTTTGATTCGATTTTTTGGATAAGATAGAGCACTTGGCATATCATTGACGTAAAGAAATTCGTCAAAACTAGGCGTAATATGATCGGCTTTTTCTAGAATATTTTCACGCAAAACATTTTCAGTAAATGCAAAAAACTTATGAGCGATTCCAGCCTCTTTCATTTCATAGTCTGTATAAGAATCACCAATTACATAACTTTCACCTGGAAGGTTTAACGCTTTTAAGGTGCGAGACTTTCCTTTGCTATGTGCTAATAGATTTTTTTCATCGAAACCAGTTATCCAACCTTTTTTATCAAATAAAAAAGTATTCGCAAGCACATGATCGCCATCGATTCCATAATCGGCTACCACCGGATCAATAAAATCTTTAAAACCATTAGAGATGATGTAAATATTACCTTGATATTTTTTAAAGAATGCTTTATTCCGAGAAAAAGAAGTGGAAATTTTTCGTTTTAGACGACGAACTAATTTTTCCAAATCATCGCGATGTACCGTCAACAAATCCATTCGTCGACTAAGCGATTCATTAAAAGTAATCGTTCCATCTACTCCAAGATTCGTGATGGTTTTTATTTCATTCAGAATTTTGGATTTATCCTTTCTACCTTTAAGAACGATGTCAGCAATCTCTTCCAAAGCTTCAACCGAAGCAAAGGTGCTATCAAAATCAATGATGATATTTTTTTGTGGAGACATGGTGTGTATATGTTTTAGTGGCAAATATACACTAAGTAGATAAAATAAGTAATGGGAAGAATAGGATCATCCAATAAAAAAATACTCGCTCACCTATTTAGGATGAACGAGCATTTAAATTCTTAAAAAGTTTTAATAGCTACTTAATAGACGATCTCATCTTTGATAATTTGAGAACGCTCCTCTTGATTGTTTTTTGGAGGGTTAAATTTCGTAAGAGAAATGGTGTCTAATTGTAGGGGTAAGTTGTTAAATATCATCAACATAAACTAAAGGTTTAAAATGTTAAGAAAATTTCCCTAAAGCTATGAATCTAATTCAAGAAAAACAAAACAGGTAGGCAATATTTGAGGCCTTTAGTTTTAGTCAATTTCATGACTTTTTTAAACTAAATCCTTAATTATCAATAACTTATTAATACTTTTACCAATGTATTTAACTATCAAAAAACACTTATGTTATTCTAACAAATACTGTTGCCTAGTATATACGATTGTATACACTAGCACAACAGTCACCTAAAGGGTGTTTTTTGTTTGGGAGTTTTGGTTTTAATCCTCCTTAGTGAATGTTTGCTGGAAAATAAACGAAAGGTTTAAATCTACTGACAAGATACAGCAATAAATAGGAAATATCGAATCAAAAAATCTATTTTGTGACCTCATTTTTTTCAATAAAAAATCAAAATTGATAAACTAAATAACTATTAATCAGTTAATTAGTATCTAAACAAATCTTAACACATTAAAAAAAAGCTCAAATGGACTTTCTCCGAGAGATAATTACTTTATTTGATTCTTATAAAAAAGTCGAGCGATCTTCTATCGGTAGCACCAAATCTTCCTCTAATTACGAGTTATTTTTTGCAGGCTTAAAAGATAATTCTTTCCAAACGGATGAAGACGCACATGATTTTTTTGTAAAAAAAGGAGAAAGTCCTGCCAATTATCGAAAACTAAAATCAAGATTTAGGCAAAAATTAATTGACCGTTTATTCTTAATAGAATATAAAAGCAATACTTACTCTGATATTCAGAAAGCTTACTTTCGTTGTCATAAAAACTGGGTAGCTGCACGAATTTTATTTGGGAAAGGAATGCGGGAAAGTGCTCATTATATCGCCGTAAAAACCTTAAAAAAAGCGCTATACTTTGAGTTTACAGAAATCATTCTAGACCTAAGTCGATTACTAAGACTTTATTCGGCGACGATGAAAGGTAGCCAAAAAGACTTTGCCTACTATGATCAATTGGTAACGGATCATCTTATCATTTTAGAAAACGTATTATTAGCTGAATCGCTATACGAAAAAATCGTATTGCCTTATGCCTTTTCTAAATCTGACAATAAAGCCATTATGCTATTGGCAGAAAAATTTAGTAAACAGCTCGAAAAAATAGACTTGAAAAACGAAACGCATAGCTTTACGGTCTTTGCTTATTTCGTTCACAATATTCGTTACGAGATCACACATGATCCTAAAAATCTAATCCTATCTTGCGATACTGCGATTGAAAAACTTCGAGCTAAACCTTTTAATCTCCGAAATCAGATCGGTAGTTTTATGTTGCGAAAATTTTCGGCACATCTTCAACTAAGTCAATACCCAGAAGCCGAAGCAGCAGGGATGGAATGCGATCGTTTAATTACCAAAGGTTCCATCAATTGGTTTACCACCAAACAGTATCAGTTAATTTATTTGATTTATACCAAACAGTTCGAAAAGATTCCTGCTGATTTTTATCCGGTATTAAAAAATTCAAAACTAGCATTTCGAGGCATTGGTGTTCAGGAAATTTACAAACTTATACATGCCTATCTTTATCTACTTAATTTGATTGGAAAAATTCCCAAAGATCCAGAACATCCCCTACCCCGTTTTAGATTTGGAAAATTCCTAAATGAAACGCCCGCTTTTTCAAAAGATAAAAGAGGATATAATATCGACATTCTAGCTTTACAAATTTTGATCGCCTTAGGTCGTAAGAACTATAACTATATTATTGATCGACAAAACGCGCTTAAACAATATTCTAGTCGTTACTTGAAAAAAAATGAGCATTATCGGAATAATTGTTTTGTCAATATTCTACTCCACTTAATTGCGGCAGAATTTAATCAAAAACGATTCTTACGATACGCAGAATCCGACCTGAAAAAATTAAAAGCCATGCCACTAGAAAAAGCCAACCAAATTTCTACTTTCGAAATTGTGCCTTACGAATATCTTCTTTCTATTATTCTGGAGTTGTGTGATTAGTGGAGGATAGGATTTAAAGATAGATTTAGGAAATGAGGGAAGATCAAGGTTATAAATAAAGTGTGTGTTTTTGCTGCTGGCTTCTTGCCCTCTTCTACCGTAGGAGTGTGAAAAGAGCAAGAAAAACTTATCTAATCTAGTGCATCAGGCACTAAAGTGTTAAGTATATAAAATACTTCAAAATTAATTTCTTCGCATTTTCCTACATTTTGTTTAAATTTGTGGAAACTCCCTATTTAGACAAGTTCCTAATGTTCGGAAAACTTCAGTACGCTGTACATTTTACTAAATAGACTTTAATCTGGAATTTTTTGTAGAGATACCAAATAAAGATTTTTGATCAGATTGAGGCTCTTTTTAGAGTGCATAGCCTTAGCTATGGACGAAAAAAAAGCCGAAAAGCTGGACAAAAAGATTATTTGGGAGCATATAAATTATTTTAGAATAAAGTCTAACATACTTACCAATACCTTCTATGGCCTCCGTTCAACTTGATCAAGCTCGTTCTGCATTAAAAAAATATTTTGGATATGATAACTTCCGTCCTGGACAGGAAGAAATCATACAGGGCGTCTATGACAAAAGAGATACGCTGGTCTTGATGCCAACAGGAGGTGGAAAGTCTATGTGTTTTCAGATTCCGGCCATCACGATGGAAGGAATGGCAGTCGTCGTTTCTCCCTTGATCTCCCTGATGAAAGATCAAGTAGAAGGATTAAAAGCCAACGGTATCGCTGCCGCTTTTTTAAACAGTTCTCAAACGCTTGATGAACAAACAACCATCGAAAATGAGATCTATCATGGAGAAATTAAACTACTCTATGTTTCTCCTGAAAAGATGCTTTCCCCCAATTTCCTTCCTATTTTACGACAAGGCGCGGTCAATCTTTTTGCCATTGATGAAGCACATTGTATTTCTTCTTGGGGACATGATTTTCGTCCGGAGTATACACAGATGAAGTTTCTAAAAAAGACCTTCCCAGATATCCCTGTCATTGCGTTGACGGCAACGGCCGATAAAATTACCCGTCGAGATATTACCACGCAATTGGGACTTCAAAATCCACACGTTTTTATTTCTTCTTTTGATCGACCCAATCTTAGCTTGACGGTTAGCCCTGGACAAAAACGCTATGAGCAGATTGTGCAGTTTATTCGTAAAAGAAGAAATACTTCTGGAATCATTTATTGTTTGAGTCGTAAAGGCTGTGAATCTATGGCGCGTAAATTAACCGGCGCTGGATACCATGCAGATTATTACCATGCAGGAATGACGAGTCGCGAACGAAATGATGTTCAGACGGATTTTATTAATGATAAAATTCCAATCGTTTGTGCAACTATTGCTTTCGGAATGGGCATCGACAAATCAAACGTACGTTGGGTCATTCATTATAATCTTCCAAAAAATCTAGAAGGATATTATCAAGAAATTGGTCGGGCAGGTCGAGACGGCGCACCAGCCGATACGTTGTTATTTTATTCTTACAGCGATGTCATGACCTTACGAGATATCATCGAAAGAAATGTCAGTGAACAAGAAGGTATTCAGCTGGCGAAGTTGGAACGTATGCAACAATATGCAGAAGCATTGATTTGTCGTAGAAAAATTTTGCTAAGTTATTTTAGTGAAAACTTGGGAGAGAATTGTGGCAACTGTGATATCTGTAAGAATCCTCCGGCGCTTTTTGACGGAACTATTATCGCGCAAAAAGCACTCTCCGCAGTAGCCCGAGCCAAAGAACGAATTGGAGTAAATTTACTGATTGATATTTTGCGTGGATCTCGGAGACGAGAGGTGTTGGAAAGAGGATATGACAAAATAAAAACTTACGGTGCTGGCGCTGACATCAGCAGCCGAGATTGGCAATACTTGATTCAGCAGATTATCAATATTGGTTTATTAGAAATTGCTTACGATCACCACCATGTGCTACGCTTGACGGAAGAGGCGCAGCAAGTTTTGTTTGGTAAGAAAAAAATTCAACTAGCGCGTATGGCGGAAGTCAAACAACGTCGAGAAAAAAGCAAGCGCGAAGTCAAAGTTGAGAAAAAACGAAACCGCGTTAAAAATGATTTATTCAAAGTCTTACGACAACTGCGTAAAGACTTGGCGCGTAAAAAAGGGATTCCTCCTTATATTGTTTTTTCTGATGCGACCTTACAAGAAATGGCGGCGGAGCTTCCAGTTACAGAAGTCGACTTCCGTGCGATCAGCGGTGTCGGTGATGTAAAAATGGAACAATATGGTCCGATCTTTATGCGAGCGATTGCTCGGTACAAAGCGGAGCAAAGCGGCGGTACTGGTCCAGCCATGGCACCTTCACTTGATGAACAATCTACTGCGATGATTCAGCTCCTGAAACGTGGTCTTCCCATCGTAGAAATTGCGATGATACAAAAGTTAACGCCCGAAGAAGTAAGTAGTCGCTTAGCTCATCTTTATGCCAGCGGTGCGGATGTTGAATTAAAAAGATTGATCTCTAAGACAGAACTCAAACAGATTTTAGAATTGATGGAAAATTTACCGGATCCGATTCGGAGAAAGGATGTAATTGCGGCTTTGGATGGTCGGATGGGACCAGAGAAGGTGGATTATGCGATGGCGTATATTGAGCGGAATGGATAAGGTGGATGTGCGGATGTGTGGATTGTTTGATTCCGAAATTCATTAGAACAGGTAGGGTGTTTTTTTTGATGGATTTGGATGATTCTACACGTGACCGCTTGCTTTGTAGTTTTGGCTTGTGGTGTCACAACAGAGTACTTGGGTTTAATTTATTATTGAGTCATAAACTTGTATATTAACTTCGATATTTCAGCTAATTGCATGGTACCTTTATCGAAATCTTTTAGGTTTTTTGAAAGCAACACTAGGACATAATTTTCACCATTTGGAGGATATACAATTGCAGCATCGTGATGCACTCCTGTTATTGAACCTGTTTTATGAGCAATTTTGACTTCTTTGGGTAAGTATAATGGAATCATATCGTTCCATTCTTGATCTAATAAAATAGAAATCATTTTTTCACAATCTTCTTTTGCACCTGCTTTTCCAGATGAAATTGCTTTCATAATCACTAATAAATCATTAGCTGTTGTAGAATTGCTTAAACCTAAATCATATGCTTTTTGATCTTCCACTCCACGCAAAACTTCAATTTTATCTGCTCCCAAACTACGCATAGTTGTAGTCGTATTTTTTGCTCCTACTAATTCAATTAAAATATTTGTAGCTAAATTACTACTTACAGTAATCATATTGTACATCAAGTCATATAACTTTTGTTTTGTATCAATTTTACTGTAAGTTATATCATCGCTATCATCACCAATATCCATTTTATACAAACTACTATCTACAATACTTTTAAACTCGTTTTTCAACACTATAGAATCATTTAGATTTAACTTTTTTTCTGCCTGTTGTTTAAATAATTCAATCATAACAGGAACTTTCATTGTGCTGGCAGCATGAAATGATTCTGTGTTATTGATTAGAATTTGATTCTCTTGATTTGATAAGTCCAAAAATGCTACAGCTATATCTCCATCAATATTTGATTTTATTTCATTTACTTCTTCTCTTAGGTCGCTTAAGGTAAAATGTGTTATAGAATTACAAGAAACTAACAATATTAAACATATTGAAATTAGTATGTATTGAACTGATTTTGACATAACTTATTTGTAATAATTTATAGATTTTTCACGCCACCTACTTCACCCACCAAGTATCATAAATCGCCAACACTCCATAATAAATCGCCGCTAAAATAGCAATGAGCGAAAGCCAAAAATATTTTTCTGGATGGTACCATAAGATCACCGCAAAATCAAGAATCAAAATGGTAGTGACGGAAATTGTTAATCGACGAAAATGCTTACCGCGACTCGGATAGACAAATTTAATAGGAACAAAATGTAG
>CALKJE010000306.1 GCA_937995675.1 uncultured Saprospiraceae bacterium | reverse complement strand
CATCACCACTTTCTAGCATCCAGCTATCCTGCGTATGAATTCTTTTTCCTTCCGTATCAAGGATCACAAATACAGGAAAACCCAAACGTTGCGGAAATTCATATTGCTTCAACAAAGTCTCATTCTTATTTTCTTTACTATAATTTAAATGATAAACTAAAAAATTATCATCTACAATGGTTTTAATCGTGGTATCTTGTTGAACAAAATCCTGAAATTTATAACACCATCCACACCAGTTTCCACCAACTTGTAAGATAAGATGTTTTCCTTCCTCCTTTGCTTGAGCGAGCATCTTCGTGATGTCTTCTTCTGCATTTGCCGTTGGCGTATAAAGCGTTCCGTGCGTCTTCTGAGCAAAGATTTGCTGCGTTCCAACAAAAAGAAAGATCAGTAGTGAGAGGTAAAATAAATTTTTCATATCGTGAATAGTTTTGATTGAATCATATAGATAACCTCAATATAGGGTTTTATCTTAAAAATAGTTTAATCACTTTTGAGCTACGACACCTATTGTCCGCCAAACTACGGCATTTCCTCTCGCATCTAAAGGTTCGGTAATTTCTAAATCTTCCTGCCAGTCTAAAATGGAAAACCCTAATTGAGTTAGAAGTTGATGAATCTTAATAGCTGGAAAATAATCAGACCAAAGTTTTGCTTCTTGAAAATTTAAAGGCGTAACAAATATCAATATACCACCAGGAGACAAAACCCGAAAATGTTCTCGTAACGCCGCCGCCGGATTTGCTACACGATCTATTAAAAAACTATGCAGCATTAAGTCTTGTGTGTTATCTGCAAAAGGTAAATCCGCTGCTTTTGCCAAACCAAAATCGAGATTTGAAATACCATATCCGCTAATATTTTTGATTTCAGAAAATCCCAATCGAGCACTATCCAACCTGATCTCTTTTTGATCAATCCAATAATCTTTAGCTTGTTTAAGCAACTGATAACTAAAATCTAAACCCCAACATGTTGCCTTTGGATATTGCTGCGCAAGGGTAGCGATCCACCTTCCTACACTACAGCCTAATTCGGTAATCGTTCGAGGTGAGGTGGGAAGATAAGGTTGTGCAAAATCAAGAACTGGTTGCAATGGATATTGTTTCCACAAATCATCGGCGAGATGTAAAGCTACTTGACGAATGACCATTGGATCATATCGCTCGTACCGATCTTTTTGAAATTCTACCGGAGATTTATCGTAGAAAAAAGGAATAGATTTTCGATGAAGAAACGGAGCACGCATATGAAGAATCTAGAACATTATAAAATTAGAATTAAATATCAAGAAATATACGATAGAAGAGCGATTATTAATTATTCATTACCCAATTATTAATTATAATTAACTACAATATTCAATCAAATCTCGATAGACGGTATTCTCGTTAAGGATCTTTGGATTTCCTACTAAAATCAAATGCTTCCGCGCGCGAGTTAACGCCACGTTTAGTTTACGATCTACGCCTTCTCCTGACGCTGAGACTAGAGAAGCCAACTGACTCACCTGATTGGCACAAAGCGAAATCAAAATAATATCTCGAGCACCTCCTTGGTATCGCTCCACGGTATCGATGGTAAGTAAGTCAAGGTCGATTTCATCTCGTTGTAAAACTTGCTGAAGTTGTGCAATCTGTGCACGATAAGGCGTGATGATTCCGATGCTACTTGCTGATAGTTCTTCCCCATTGGCTTCATAAATTCGATGAAAGCTTTTTACCAATTCTGCAATCTTTGCTGCTTCAAAAGTATTTACTTTAAAGTGTGGACCTGTTTCTGAAGGCGTAGGAATAAAAAGAATTCGTCGCTCACAAAGTTGTTTTTCCAACTCGGTACTTTCATGCGGTAGTGCAAATCGTAGTGGAGCAATTTGTTGATGATGTGCCATTAATTCTTCTGGTAGAATATTTAAAAGGCCATCATAAAATTTTTGATTTGGAAAATCCATTAAATCTTGATGCATCCGACCTTGATGAGAAAGTTGCGCATAAGCCCAATCCCAGTTGTTTACTTGGCACTGTTTAAATAATCTTTCAAAAAGCGAATCGCGTAAATTATGTAATCCAATGCTTTGTAATAATTCCGATTGAGTAGCAGATTCTTTGGCATCTTGTGTGACAACTGCTGGTAATTGCTTATGATCGCCAATCAAAATAAACTGTTCAAATTTTGGTAATAGTCCAACTAGTAACGGCTCAAGAATCTGAGATGCTTCGTCAATGATGACGCGTTGGAATTTTTTTAATTTTAGTAAATCTTGTTTATTGACAATAGAGGCAACCGTCGAAACAAAAATCCGACGACTATCAATTAATTCTTTTAATTCCGAACGCTTATTCAGTGCCTTCGTTTTTTCTGACAGAAGTTGTCCTCGAAATTTTTCTGAAGTAGAATACGCAGATCCAATTCGAATGTACTCTTCTGTCATCAACGCATCAATTCCTTCGATGGCTTCACACATCTCATCTACCGCACGGTTGGTGTAGGCCAATAAAAGGACGTTCTCGTCTGTTTCGTTAATAATATATTTGACAAAATGCTGGAGCATGATGCTCGTCTTTCCGGTTCCCGGAGGTCCCCAAAGTAGAAAATAATCTGGCGCATGAATCGCTTGATTAAAAATATCTTCTTGCTCTCTGGTCAGCCGTGGAAGCGAGTGGGTTTCGTAAGGTGCTGGTTTGCTAGGAGCTTCGGTGGTCAGCAGTAAGGCTTTCTTTTTTTGGTTGAATTGAACAAACTCAAAAATGCTCCGATACATACTCGTAAAGCCGCTGTCAAATAGGTCGTGTTCTAAATTCCAAAATTGATGTTGACTAAAAAGCGTTTCATTATATTGTTTAGAACGCAACCGAACGGTGATCGCTCCTTTCGTCATTTCAACAATGGTGCATTTAAAAATCTGATGATTTAATACACCATTATCTCCTTCTTCATGTGGATATAAAACAGCAATATCTCCTTTTCGGAAATTGGCTAGATCTCCACTTTCGGCAGTTTTAGAAAAATAAATAAGCGGATCATCTGCTCGGGTATTGATCTTGTTAATTTGTAAATGAGAGATGATATCAAACTGTTCAGATTTTTCTTTAAAACCATTTAACCATAAACTAGCCAATCCATTCAGATGTGCAATTCCCTGAATACCTGTTTTAGCCAACTGATGTTCTCTAGCAATCAAACTGATAAAAGCATGGAAATAATCTTGTTCTAGTTCACTCATCTCTTGATAGACCGTAGCAAACATTCCAAGATCTCTTCCTAAAAATCCTTTGACCTTTGGATACCGACCTGGATGGATTTCTTGCAAAATCTTTCTAAAAGAATCCTTTTTATGAAGTTGTGAAAGTTGATATTCAATCGTCAACAATTGATTGCGTAAGTGAATGGCTTCAAACTGTTTCGTCTTCGTGACGGGCGCAAAACGAAGTGGTTTATCTTCGGCTCCGGAATATAAAATATAGTTGGTCGGAATTAATTTTTCCGCATAAACGGATTTAATCATTAGATCGTACAAGAGGGTTTGTACATAATGATTATCGCTCAATCCCCAACGATTGGGTTGCCAAGCTTTTCCACTTTTTAATTCAATGATCGCTGAATCATCTTTTCCTTCTTTATTTTTTTGATGATAAAAAACATCCAATCGTCCTTGAATCCCATAACGCTGCGAGTAAAAGCTAGGTTCTAGTAAACAACTTTCTGGATCAATATCATTTTCTGAAAAAGTTTGGTTGGCCATTTGCTTAAGCGTCAGAAAATGTCGTTGTGATTTTTGCATAATTTCTCTGATCTCTCGATCTGAGAAAAGCGTAAATGCCAATGGATTGAGTCGAAATACTTTTGGAAAAATTTCTTTAAAATTTGCCTCTGAATTGGTCATCAATTCATCTAAAAAAAAGTTTGCAATATTTCCAATCATCAATGGAGTTGTCGTTTGAAACGGCAAAAACTTTTTTAATAAATAAGCGACAGGCAAGGTCGTCCCTTCTTTAAAACATTCTGAAATAGCACTTACATCAACGAGATAATCAGGCTGAATAACAATGGCACGTGGTCGGTAAACATCCTCTTTATCTATTTCAATATCCAATAAATTTAGGATGACCGGAAAACCAAAGACCTGATCGAGTGCTTCAATATCGCTATTAAAATTTTCGTTCCGATCTGCAATATTGTATTTTATTTTTATCTCTACTCCAGGAAATTCTTCATCCCGAGCAGTCAGTGTTTCTGTTTTTCGATCAATAGATACGGCTACTACGCGAGCAAAAGAACGATTTCCTTTTATAGAACTAGGAGCGGTTTTATAAAATCCTTCCGGTGGTAAAATTTCCGCGAGTGCGCCAGGTATACCTTGTTTGAAAATCGAAGAGATACTCAAGGTTAAGGCATGAAGTCCGAGTTGATAAAGTACTAAATGATCGACCTTTTTTGTTGCTCGTCGAGATTCGAGGGCTTGTGTCTGTTTCCGAAATTCGTGAATAAAAAATTGTAGCTGTTTGCTGAGGTTGTATTTATGTCCAGCAAAGGCAATCCGAGCAAAGAGGGTAGTAAACTGAAGCTTTTCTTCTTTGGTGGCTTCAACGTAGAGTAAATTGAGTAGTCGATACTGTGCCGAGATCTGAGCAGATAGAGTAGTCTCCTCCAGATCCTGAATTTTGAGAACCTCCTTATAGAAGAGTTTGGCGAGTGCTTCGTTTTTCATGTTTGCTACCTCCGATGGGTTTGCTTTTTTATTACAACGGTGGTATTGGTAAAAATACAGAAAAATGAGGAGATACTATAGGCGATCTATAGGTGAGATGACTAAAAGACAGGTAGTAATAAAATAAAGTTAGGTCTATAAAATTAATGACGCTAGATGATTATTTTCAAGCGCAATTTCAAACGCAAAAGCAAAAGCAAATACTGTTAAAATAGGAATATCGTTTTTTAGAGAGAGTATCACTAAAATCATCTTTTTGCTTCCGGTAGTTGATTGCTTTGTGGAAGAGGTTTTCTCTATTGAAACTCCTAAAACCATCGGGCAAAAAAGTAAAGAACAAAATGAGATTCATCGGAAGTATAAGAGCGGGATGTGGTTCTTCCTATCATCCAAAAGCCAAATTGTTAGTTTACAGCTCCTGCTGTAGATACGCCATTCGTCTAAATACATCTACCTTTCTATTCGTAGGATTTCTTAAATCTCATTTTTGCTTATTGAGCTGTATCTACAGCTGGAGCTGTAAACGAACGCTATTATTTTTGAAGTTGTTTAAGAATTCCAAAAGCAGCCGAGAACTAAAGAAAATTTTTCAAATCGAGCCTCTTTTTTGAGTGCATAGCCGCGCTATGGACGAGAAAAAAGGCGATGAGTTGGAAAATTTTATTAGTTCATAGGCAATTTGGGAGTTTTTAAACAACTTCTTTATAAAAAAACATAAAAAAAGCCCCAAAGTATAAAAACTTCGAGGCTTTTAAGAATACAAAAATGTATTATTTCTTAACCGAATTAACCACTGCTTTAAAAGCTTCAGGATGATTCATCGCTAGGTCAGCTAACACTTTACGATTTAAAGTAGAACCTGACTGGTTTAATCCGTGGATTAGTCTTGAGTAGGTAGTTCCTTCTTGACGAGCTCCGGCGTTGATACGAGCGATCCATAGTCTACGGAAAGCACGTTTCTTGTTACGACGATCTCTAAAGGCATAACCCATTGCCTTGTCTACAGCATTTTTGGCTACTGTATAAACCTTACTACGAGCACCGAAATAACCACGGGCTGCTTTTAAAATTTTCTTACGTCTTTTTCGGGACGCTACCGAATTTACCGATCTAGGCATATTTAAAGGATTTAGTACAGCGGAGGGATTCGTTAGAATACTTTAAACCTTCGCTCTCGTTAAAAAAATACAATGTATTAAATTAAATACAAAGCAAGTGTTTGATACGCTTCTCATCCGCTTTAGATACTAAAACAGTATCACGCAAACGAAGCTTTCTTTTCTTGGACATCTTAGTCAAAATGTGTGACTTGTAAGCTTGTCCTCTCTTAATTCTCCCAGAACCAGTTACTTTGAATCGCTTCTTAGTCCCTGAGTGGGTCTTCATTTTAGGCATAATTCTTTTATTTTTTTGAAATAGATTGCAAATGTAAGCAATATAGCGGAAGTAAACAACCATACTACTGTACATTTTTAGGACTGAAGCTACTCTCCGTTGGCACGGAATGGCAAAATGTCTAGCTGTGCGGCCGTAGACACTAAGTTGTTGATTAGTTAATCGGTGGATCAGTCACGTATTACGAAATACTAAGGTAACAATGTATGATTTCTCTCTTACGCCAGTATTACCTAATGTTTGACCGACCACTAATTAACCAATCAACTGATTAACAACTACTTTAATGAATACCTCCTACAAATTTTTAAAATAACTTCATCGTGTAAATAGTAAACAACCTCAGATCAAAGTAATTAGTGGATGTTTAGATGAGGTTTTACCTCATATTTGGCCTTTTTTATGAAAAAACGTACCTTGACAAAACCAAAGAGAAAAGTACCATATGGAAGAAAAACAAGAGGAACTATACAAGTTGAAGCTGAAAGCACTAGAAAAAAAGGCCAAGGGGACTTTCCAAAAAGTCAATTGTCCTAGTTGTGATACCGCTATACCTTCCGATAATATCAATATTCAAGACAAAATTGCTAAATGTGGCGGTTGTCACGCCGTATTTCCGCTTGATTTATCCTTTCAACATCAAATTAACGAATTACTTAGCGCTCGAAAGCCCAAACAAACGATCCTTCGTCCTGAGGGAATTGATGTATATGCTTATCAAAATGAGCTAGAAATTGCGATCGGACAACCAATTTCGGGATTAGATATATTTCCATGGATTTTTTGGCCAACCTTTCCAATTCT
This sequence comes from uncultured Saprospiraceae bacterium, assembly GCA_937995675.1. Classification (GTDB taxonomy): domain Bacteria; phylum Bacteroidota; class Bacteroidia; order Chitinophagales; family Saprospiraceae; genus JALZUU01. The sequence continues at coordinate 2,628 of CALKJE010000306.1, read as the reverse complement.
CTTTACCTTCATTTTCTTTACAAAAGGATTTCCGTTATCCATCTTGTTGGCTAGCTGGATGTTAGGTATTTTTCCTGTTCTTAATGCCATTAATTTTTCTAAGCATAGGATTTATATGACCATGGATGAGGTATATTTTAACATTCAATGGCGGCCTAAAAAATTTGTAAAAGACAAGCAGTTTTTAGTTCGAGATATTGATCAATTGTATGTTAGGAGTATTAATGGAATGTATCAAGTGCTGATGGTCTTGAATCAGGAGAATGGTCAAAAAGAGATTCCTTTGATGTCGGTAAGAAGTCTTTCCAAGGCGAAATATTTAGAGCAAGAAATTGAAAAGTATCTAAAGATTGAAGATCGAGAAATTCCAGGTGAGGTAAAATAAAGAAAGCGAATACTACTTTCGTAATATCCGCTTCTTCGTATTTGTATGAGAAGGATAAACAGAATCCATTCAAAATAGTATAATATTGGACCTGCTGGTGTAATGCTAATTTTTCTTCTTAGAAGACTTAGATGATTTTTTAGGAGCAATCATTACCGTCATTCTTCGACCTTCCAGTTTTGGTAAATTTTCTGGAACCCCTTTTTCTTCTAATTCTTTTAATAAACGCAGCAAAAGTAGTTCACCTCGATCTTTAAAAACGATAGAACGACCACGGAAGAATACATAAGCTTTCACTTTAGAACCTTCGTCTAAGAAATTTGATGCGTGTTTGAGTTTAAAAGCAAAATCGTGATCATCTGTATTTGGACCAAAACGAATTTCCTTAATAACGGTTTTTACTGCTTTTGATTTGATTTCTTTCTCTCGTTTCTTTTTCATGTAAAGAAACTTCTTGTAGTCGATAATTTTACAAACCGGAGGGTCGGCTTTAGGAGAGATTTCTACCAAGTCTAATTCCATTCGTTGAGCCCATTCTAGGACTTGTCGAGTAGGGTAGACATCTGGGGAAATTTTCTTTCCCACTAGTTCACTTAATTGTTCCAAGTTATCGCCTACTAAACGAATGTTAGGAACACGAATACGTTCATTGATTTTGAATTGTGGTTCCCGTTCGACGGGCCGATAAGAGCGTCTTTTTGCCAATATGCTTTTTTTTTATTAAAAATGATTTCAACTACCGAAAGAACAAAACCTTTTGATAGTCTCTATATGGATAATCGTAAAAATACCTAAAAAGTTCCTGAATGATGGATTTTATTTGAAAATAAAAAAAACTAACCGAATTCTTCATGAATTAGAGGCGTTTTTAGGGTATTCTTACCATCTTTAAAAGAAAAACCCCAAACAATAAAAATTGTTCAGGGCTTTAATTTATTCTATCAGTGGTTTCCCACTAAGATATTTATTCTTCTATATCGGTATTTACACCTTTTTCACCTTTTGGTAAGTTGATTTTGAGTTCATCACCTGCTTTATTCAGCACGGCGCTCATCACACTTCCTTCTGGCGGATTATTATTTAAAATAAACTCTGCCAACGGATCTTCGATGTATTTCTGAATCGCACGGTGTAGTGGTCTTGCTCCGAATTGAGGATCAAACCCTTTTTCCGCTACAAATTCTTTCGCTTTCTTGTTCAGTTTGAGTTTGTAACCCATACCTTCCAATCGTTTGTACAAATCCTTCAGCGTAATATCGATAATCTTAAAGATATCATCTTGATCTAAGCTATTGAAGATAACGACATCATCAATACGATTCAAAAATTCAGGAGAGAAGGTACGCTTCAATGCTGATTGAATCACGCCTTTGCTAGTATCTTCCGCAGACTCTTTTCGAGCTTGTGTAGCAAAACCAACACCTTGACCGAAGTCTTTCAGCTGACGTACCCCAATATTAGAAGTCATGATAATCAAGGTATTCTTGAAATCAACTTTACGACCTAGTCCGTCTGTTAACTGACCATCGTCTAACACCTGTAATAAGATATTATAAACATCTGGGTGTGCTTTTTCGATTTCATCAAGCAATACTACGGAATAAGGCTTACGTCGAACTTTTTCAGTCAACTGTCCACCTTCTTCGTAACCAACGTATCCCGGAGGGGCACCGATTAAACGACTCACAGAGAATTTCTCCATGTATTCACTCATATCGATTCTGATCAAGTTATCTTCTGAATCAAAAATATATCGAGACAATGCTTTTGCTAATTCAGTTTTACCAACCCCGGTAGGTCCAAGGAAAATAAAGCTACCAATTGGCTTAGAAGGATCTTTCAATCCTACACGGTTACGTTGGATGGCTTTAGTGATTTTGATAATTGCTTCGTCTTGACCAATGATTACATCTTGTAAATCCTTGGTCATACCAACGAGCTTATTACTTTCACTTTGAGCGACTCTTCTAACCGGAATACCTGTCATCATCGAAACTACTTCTGCAATATCCTCTTCATCTACTGGATAACGCTTCGTTTTAGCTTCTTCTTCCCATTCCATTTTAGCGAATTCAAGCTGGCGAACCAGTTTAGATTCGTCGTCACGGAGGTCAGCAGCTTTTTCGTATTGCTGATTCTTAACTGCTTGATTTTTCTTTTCCTTTAGCTCTTCAATCTTCTTTTCAAGATCTTCTACGTGCTTAGGAACGTGAATATTTTTTAGGTGCACTCTTGCGCCTACC
>CALKJE010000305.1 GCA_937995675.1 uncultured Saprospiraceae bacterium | reverse complement strand
TGTACGACTTCAGAAGAAATTACATTCGAAATGATGGTAGATGCATGTGATGGATTTTCTGGATCAATCAGCGAATCTGATGGAACACTTACCGGTGAAGCGAATGGAGGAACGGCACCATACTTATATATGTGGTCAACAGAGGAAAATACACCTACAATTATTCCAACAGAAAGTGGCGAATATTCTTTGACAATTATTGATGCCGAAGGTTGTACAATCATGGAAACCATTACCGTAGAAGTGACGGATGTGTGTGAAGGATTTGCGGCAAATATTTTGCATGATGGCGCAGGAGGATTGACTGTTGAAATTGAAGGAGGAACCGCACCTTATTTTTATGCATGGTCTACAGGTCTTAATTCTAATTCAGTAATGGTGACTGATGATGGAGTATACAGTTTAACAATAACAGATGCGGTTGGCTGTGTAGTTGTAGACGAAGTTGTTGTATCGCTTAACCCTGGAAGTTGTGATAATATTGCAAGTTTAAATGCTTCTGATACCAATACTCCGCTTGACTTTACTGCTACAAGTGAAGCTTATCTTTGGAAGGAAGGTTGTCCAGAAGTAAGTTCTTTTGCCGAATATGATCATAACTACTTAGTCGTTGATGCTAGTTGGGATAATTGGGGTTCTGGTGATGATTACAGCGTGTATGCTGTGGCAGATGGTTTACCTGGGTTTACTTTTGGAAGTAATGGTATTCCGCAAGTGGGCGATGTATTGACGCCATATTTTGAGGGAGAAGATCTTTTCAGTAATGATGGAAATCCTCTATCATCAGTATATATTTTTGATGGTATCCAAATAACGATTACAGAGACAAGTAATGAATTGGGAGGCAATATTGCTGGTACGATATCAGGGACAATTGTTGATGCGAATGATTCAAATAACTCATCCTCAATATCTGGAACCTTTTGTGTACCGATCGTATCGGTTTGCGAGTAGAAAATGAGTATTTTCAAAATGCATAGAAAGTAACAACTTCAACTTGTTCTGTTATCGTTTAGAATATTAATTTAATCATCGATGACAGAACAAGTTTTACCTTTTAAAAAAAGGAGATGAATGTAAGTGTTGAATTAATCAAACAGTGTAAGGTGAAAGATCGGCGCTCACAAAAAGAGTTGTACCATCAGCTTTTGCCGTATCTAAAGGCTGTTTGTCAACGCTATATCATTAAAAAGGTAGACTTAATGGACGCTTTGCAAGAGTCTTTTGTTTTAATTTTTAAAAACATAGATCAATACGATTCTTCAAAAGGACCATTTCATTCTTGGGCAGTTCGTATTGCTATTAATGCAACCTTTAATTATAACAAAAGAGTGAGTGTAAATAATGAAGATGAGTTTCAACTTAATTTTCATGACCTAGGTTCTGAGCCAGAAGTATTTAAAAATATGTCTGATGAAGAATTATTTTTATTGATGAAAGAAATGCCTAAGAATTATTTCGATGTATTCAATCTTTTTGTTATCGATTGTTTTACACATGAAGAGATTGCTGAATTATTAGATATCAGTATTCCACTTTCACGTAAGCGATTGTCAAGAGGAAGATACTGGCTCAAAAATGCCCTTATTAAAAATGCTAAAATCAACACGTCTAACTTATCCAAAAAGATAAACAAATGAGTAATTTAGATAAAGAGTTCAATAAAAGATTTCAATATAAAAAATCTACCAGTGATGACGCTGAGATGGAAAATCTCTGGGCAGCAGTGGAAGAAGAACTGAACGAAGAAAAATCTACTCGTGGTTTTTTCTACTACTTTAGATGGTTAGGGATGTTGTCTCTAGTCTTACTCATCGGAGGAGTTAGCTATTGGATGGGGTCGACTAGTAAACAAGAAATCGGAGTCAACCATGATTTGATGCAAAGAGAGGTAGTCCGTAATGAAGCAACAAAATCGAGTGTTCAATTAGATCATGCCCCGATTGAATTGTCAACAGAGGATAAGTTAGAAAAAAATGTTAAAGAAGAAAATGTTCAAAAAAAGAATGTTCAGGAAAAAGATGTTGAAGAAGAAAATAATCTATTAAATACTTTAAACACGGAGACTAAGAGAAATAGAGAAATACAGCAAAAAAATAAAAAAAATGAAATTAAAGATTTCGATCAAATTGATATAAATCTAAAAAAAGAAGCGATTACACCCGTAGCAGAAAAGTCTTCAATAAATCAAGTGACAAAGGAAATATCTTTTGGTGAAACCGGCATAAAAAGAGCTCAAGAAGCAGTTGATTTAAAACTAGATAATTCCGTCAATGTTGAGAAGATGTTGGCAGAAAGTAAGGATAATTTTTTATCACCTATTCAGTTTTTGGTAGCTAGAAAATTTTTAATAGAAGATCAGGAAGTATCACTGCCTACGATTAAGTTACTTCCTCTAGAACCATTCTCTCCAAAGAATAAGGAATCTGATGAAGAAAAAAAGCAAAAAAATATTGCTTTTTTCTTGGGGGTAAATGGTGGTGTTAATTGGAGTAGTCAGCAATATGAAAATGCAGAGAATCCGACTTTTGAAGATTTAAGAAATAGTACAGAAAAAGGAGAGGTCGGCCAGAGTTATGGAGTAGAGGTTGGTTTGACTTTTAAAAACCGATGGATTATTCAAAGTGGCCTTGAATACCATAAGCGTTGGTCAAAATTCGAATATACGAGTACTCAAATAGGATCGATTATTAAAGAGGATGTGGCAACGACTATTTGGGTAGATGGGATGGATACTTTGAGTGTGGCTTATGGTGACGTTTCTGTTAATAGAACGACGGTACGAGAAGTCGTTCACTACAACCAATCTAAGTCTATCTCAATTCCTTTAGAATTTGGATTTAAAAATAGAACTGGAAAACTTACTTATGGAATCACGATGGGGACTTCTTTTAATTTTCTATTAAATCAATCAGGAAAGCTATTAGATGAATTCACTGGTATTTCAGAATATGATAAGGATTCGGAAATAGCTCCTTTAAATAATTTTTCTTTGGGAATAAGAATTAGCCCATTTTTAGGATATCATTTAAGTGAAAAAATAGTTCTAGGATTAAAACCAAACATGATGTGGCAGCAGCATGATGTTAATCTACGTCAATTGGCAATGAGGGTTGGATTGCAAGTCGAATTTTAAGACCAAGACTATCGCGTATCAAATGGTTTTTCTATAATCAGATTTACCCAATTGTCGGAACTGACCGCCATCAATAAAAAAGTATAGTCTTCCTCAGCAACCAACACTGGACTCGGTGTAATATCTCGAATATTTAAAACGACATTATCTAAATTGTAAAATTGAAACTGTTGTTCAAAAGTATAAGTTCCAGATAATAAATTATTGTCAGAATCACTGATCACCTGAAAGTAAATCGCATTTTCTGCAATGCGACCATCTTGCCAATTAAAAATAGGAGAGAGCATTTCAGCTTGATTAATTTCTACTAATTCCGGATTAAATTCAGAAGGCAAGTCATTGTATTTTAATCGAATTGCATTGGAAATATGTAATTGATCATCCTTAATAAAACTAACCCGACACCAGATATTTTCCTCAATCGCAGCTCGCGAAAAATGCCTAAGATAGCCATTTAAGATCGGCGTATCCGGTAAATCCTTTTTTTTATATTGAGATAAGTCATCTGGATTTACCGCAATGCTGTCCGTTTCAAAATATAAAAAATCTCTTGCGTTTCCTTCTGGGTAATAGAAGATCGAAATCGGTCGTTCTTCATTGATCATAAAATCTTCTTGACCTCCGGCCGCACAGGCGATGAGGGAGTCGCGGATGAGTGGAAGGTTGGTGTTTTCTTCGATGTAAGAGGCGAGGGTGTTGGTTGGAAATGTCTCTTCTTTGTCTCCGCAGGAGAAGAGGAGGCAGGCAAGGAGGAGTATAGAAAATCCTTTGAGTTTTTTACTGAAAGTTATTTGTACATTTTTCATATTTTATTAAAATCGTTTTTAAGCCAATCTTCAAATTCTTCTTTATTATCTACCGTAATAGAAGGTGCAGCTATCTTATCTAAATCTATTATTTCTAAAGGATAAGCATTTTCTGGTATAGCTCGTATGCTAGCGAGTATATTATTCCAAATCTTATTTGTGTGAGACTTATCTCCTCCAAAATCCCATTTAGAAAAATTTATTGTTTTTTCATTTTCATATCTAATTTGAAATCCTTTTAAATACATTTTGTACTAGATTTTATAAGTGTTTTTTTCAAAAACGAATACTTTCTAAAAGTAAATTAAATCACTGAGATACTAACTCTAGAATGATTATTTTATTTTTTGTAAGGAAAATTTATGTCTTTACCTTTACAAAGCGAGTGGACGAATCTTCATAACCTAAAACTCTTCCCCTTTCTCTCCCCAAAACTCCTCAAATTTAACTATCTTTCCACTCAGAGTCGTCACTCTACTTCAACCCCGACGAATAGACATACACAAACTTGAGAAGACAAAGGAAGTTTTGCTTTTAAGCAAACTCTAAATGAAGGATTATTAAGCGTTTGTCCAAATTTTTATGATTGTGCGAAATTGCCAATTAATGGAGATTTAGATAAACTCTATAAAAGAGGCCTCTTTGTAGGAACACTATGTCTAAATTTTTTGGAATCGTAACCATCGTCGTTTTACTGATGGCTTGTAACCGTACGGAGTACACGCCACCGATCGCCTATGCGCCTTTCCTAAATTCAGACGCAGACTGGGCAGATTCTCTGCTTTTGACCCTTTCCCTAGACGAAAAAATCGGACAATTACTTTTTTTAAAAGCAGATGCGCCAGATGATCAACAACAACGGGCATTGAAGCAAGATATCCGCTTAGGAAAAATCGCAGGTCTTCAATTGTCTGGTTTACCACTTTCAACTTACGCTAATTTTATAGATCAAGCGCAAATAGCTGGAAAAATTCCATTGCTAACAGCGACCGACCAGCAACTGAGTCCCAATCAACTTTTTAGCGACCAAGCTCCTTATCCGCTCCCAGCGACCATGGCGACGCTTAATAACGAGGCGCTAAATCAAGAACTGTTAAAAGATTACCTTCTAAAAGCACGAGCACTTAAACTAGACATGGTTTTTGGGCCAGAAATAAATACCCACCAAGATTCGGATACGGTTTTTAATTTTCAGCGAGGTGCTTTTCTACCCAGTCTTTTGGCCAAGCAAAGTGCTCGGATGGTTGATCAATTTCATCAAGAAGGAATCTTGACGGTGGCGAATAATTTTAGTGATTTAATTTATATAGAAAATGATACGCTGCGGACTTTACCAAAAATGCTAGCAAAATACAGCCGACTGGTAAATCGTGGATTGAGCGGAATGATGATCGATGAATCCTTGATCAAGGATATTGATGAAGAAAAAAGACCGAAAGGATATTTAAGACAATATCTCAAAGAAAATATACAGTTTGATGGTTTGACACTAGGTGTGGTACGAGATACCCAAACGCTCCAAGCGCTCTTATACGGAGGGGTAGATATGCTGGTCATACAGGATAAGGTGGATTTGTATACACAAGTGCTACGACGAATGGTAGGAGAGGGGCATCTTTCTGAAAAGGAATTGAATGCTCGCGTTTATAAAGTATTAATGGCCAAGGCTTGGCGAAAAGATCCTATGAGGCCTGAACAGATGGAAGCGGATCAAGTCAAGGAAATGTTTAATGCTAAAAAGGAGCAGCGACAGATCGATGATTGGTATCGAAATAGTATCGTGGTGGCGCGTAACCCGAACAATGTCTTACCGCTCCCTATTCCACAAAGAGCAACTGGAATCATTCAAGTTGGTCCGAAAGAATATCGTGATTTTGAAAGAGCATGTAAAAAGTACTCAGATATTTTACCTGTTTTAATGAAACGATTACCAGGCAGAGAACTGGCGACGTTGACTAAAAAAATGCGTAAGCGACCAGTCGTTATTTCTCTTGATCATATTGTTTTAGATACCGTTAGGGATGCTAATTTTATTGCCTCTGTCAATCAACATAGTCAAAATGCACCCACGATTATTGTCAATTATGGCAATCCATTACAGCTTCCAATTTTTGATAAAAAAGTAGCGCTCATTCAGTCTTTTGAGAATAATGCCATCGTTCGAAAAGAAGTTGCTCAGATGATTTTTGGTGGCGCGACTTCTTCTGCTAAACTTCCATTGGCACTTTCTCCAGAATTAAAATATGGAAAAGGAGAAGTCTTGGAAATGAATCGATTGGCTTATGTGACGCCGCATGAAGTAGGGATTGATCCAGTCAAACTCGTTGGTATTGATGCCTTGGTAAAGAGCGCGATTCAAAAAAAGGTGACACCAGGTGCTCAAGTAATGATCATCAAAAACGGAAAGGTATTTTACCATAAATCTTTTGGTCACCATGAATATGATAAAGGTAGAACGGTAAAGAATACAGATCTCTATGATATCGCTTCGCTGACCAAAGTTACGGCGACCACCCTAGCCGCAATGAAACTTTATGAGCAAGGTAAGCTGCCATTGAAGAGTACGTTGGCTAATTATATGACGATCAAAGACAACAAAAAGCTAGAAAAGGTTACGCTTAAAAAATTATTGACGCATTCCTCCGGTATTCAAGCCAATATGCCTATTTCGAGATATGTATTTTTAAAAGATACGCTTGATCCTGATTGCAACGAGTATTTTTGTAAGCAGCCTAGTTTTAAAAATAATATTGAAATTGTTGATAATTTCTACATGGATCAAAGATGGCAAGATAGCTTGTGGCAAACGGTGCTAGAGATTATCCCAAAAAGAAGAAGAAAGCATTTTCACTATAGTGATGTCAATTTTAATTTACTACAAGACATTATCGAAAAACAGAGTGGAACACGACTAGATAAATATTTAGACAAAAACTTTTATAAGCCTTTGGGCCTTCGATATTTGACCTATTTGCCTAGAAAAAAGTTTAAGCCTGAACAACTTGTTCCGACTTCTCTTGACGATCGTTGGCGAAAGAAAAAAGTACATGGTTACGTGCATGATGAATCGGCCGCTTTGTTAGGAGGTATTGCTGGAAATGCTGGACAGTTTTCTAATGCGCAAGATCTAGGCGTTCTCTTTCAGATGTTACTCAATAAAGGAACCTACGGCGGACGAAAATATTTTAAACCAGAAACGGTAGAGCTGTTTACCAAAGCGCAGTATCGTACACATCGTGGACTTGGTTTTGATACGCGTACTCGACGTAAGCCGCCTTCTTGTTCTTCGAAAGCATCTGCAAAGACGTATGGTCATACTGGTTTTACGGGGACTTGTGTTTGGGTAGACCCAAAAGAAGAATTGATCTTTATCTTTTTATCTAATCGAATTGCACCAAGTACAAAGAATAAAAAATTATTTAAAACCAAGCTTCGTTCTCGCATTCATAATATCGTTTATGGAGCCCTTGGATCTTACCAACCATTGTCGGCAAGTCTAGCCGATCAAGAATTAGTTCTGCCTCCACAAGCTACTGCGCTTGCTACCCAAGAAGAAACGCAACTCACAGAAGAATGTGAAGAGGATATCATGGCTAGCCGCAAGTAAAAAAGAGAGCGGTCTTTCCTAAATCGAAAAACGTTTACTAAACTTTTAAAGTTTAGTAAACGTTTTTCGATGAATCCGCACATCCACCAATCCGCACATCCAATTTATTTCGTCCCGTATCCCTGTCACAACTTTTCATTTTTATATTGAAATAAAGCTAAATTGAGAGCTTTTTCCTGCTTAAACCTTTACATATATTCAGTTTTTATAATAAATTATATATTTTAATATAATAAAAATATACGTATGAAAGATGTTTTAAATGTCACGAAACTCGGGTGTTTATAACAAAAGTAGCCAAGAATCAGGTGCATATTTGTATTGTAAATAGTTGAAAACAGTAATACTAATGATTGTGAATAGAGTGAAACCTAAACACAGAAGTTAAAAATAATAGAGGTGCTAATCATGGGAAAAAGCACCAAAGAATTTGCAGTCATTATTCGTTTTTTTCATGAGAGATGGCCCCGACTTAAATCGGGGCCAATTTTACT
>CALKJE010000304.1 GCA_937995675.1 uncultured Saprospiraceae bacterium | reverse complement strand
ACATATTTCAGTTGACTTTTTTGGTCAACCTATTTCAGGCATGGACAATTTGCTATTTCACGATCGAAGGCATTATTAATTATTCATGCGAATCAGGTATTGAAAATAAATATTTGAATTAAAACAACACCATCTTCTAATTGAATTTGGGGTGTTTTGCTGCTGGCTGCTGGCTTGGCCACCCGTCCCTTCGGGTTCACTAATTAACATTAGCTCATCCTCTTTTATCGCGATAGAAGGGAGCAAGAAGCCAGAAGCAAGCGGCAAGAAGCATTTTCCAAAGCCCTTTTTTATTTTTAATTAGAATTCAACTCCTGATTCGCATTATTCATTATTAATCATTCCTTAAAACATTATTCATTACCTAATCTGTCTAGTCCAAGTTTGCGATATTCAATTTCTTTCAATTCAAGTCTTTCGATCACTTCTTTTTTATCTAATTTTCCGGCGAAAGCCTCTACAATAAAAAGTAAGGAATTAATTTGTTGTCCGATTTTTTGATAATATAGTTCGTCTTTAAAAGAGCGACTTAAAGATGGTTTAGGATCATCGAGAAACTTCATGTCTGATTTCATCATGATCGTGATGCTGTCGTTTTTTGTTCTGATTCGAATATCTTTTTGATTTAGAATAAGATGTCGAATAAAAGGAAAAAACGGTCCTAATTCTTTTTCAAATTTTTCTTGATCATCCGTATCATACCAAAATTTAAATAGCCTGTTTTCAGAAAAACTACCAAACATCTTTTTTAGTAATCCCGGTTTACTTTGAATTTGTGCATTAGGAAATCGACGTCCTGGAATTTGAAGTTTAAATAAGATTCCTTGGAATACCTTAGTAGAAGACTTACCATTTTTTTGAGATAATTTAATTTCTGATAAATAGAAATCTATATTGTTAGCTTTTCCTCGAATCACATCTTCTTCCTCGTATTCATTACAATCAATCAATCTAGAACTGTCGATAAAATCTTTAACTTGATTTTTATTGGGTTGATATCGATAAGAAATATTGGGATGATAAATTTTCATAAATTCTTTAAGCAGATACTCACGAACTTGAACTTTTAATTCATCAAAAGGAATTAAAACACTATAGAAAAACATGGAGAGTAATACACTACCCATTCCGACAAAAAGGGCAAGTTGCATTGATATAAACGAACTAGCAATGATGAGCATAAGAGGAATAAAGAACGCAAGCGGTCCCACCCAACCTGATTTTTTTAATAACTGGATTCGTTCCTCTTCAAGGCTTTCTATCTTCTTATCAAAAACTGGACTCTTTTTCATTAAAACTATTTACCCTAATAACAATTTGGAAAACTTCAAAGTTTTAGACGCTTCAATTACGATCGAAGGCATTATAAATTATCCATGCGAATCAGGAGCTCACTTTTAAATTAATACTAAAAGAGGGCTTTGGAAGATGCTTCTTGCCACTTGCTTCTTGCTATTTGCTTCCCTCAATCGCGATAGAAGGGAGCAAGAAGCAAATAGCGAGCAGCAAGAAGCAAAAATATCTCAAAGTCAATTGAAAGATAATGTTTCCTTGATTAATATATTTATTTCTAACCCCTGATTCGCATTATCCATTAATCATACCTCTTAACAAACCCTTCCGCCACACTCCAATCATAAAAGCGTTGAATCCATTGATCACTTGGTAACCCTTTTTTACGCATTCCAAAACCATGTCCTCCTTGACTATACATATGCAGAGCGACTGGACGTTTTTTCTCCAGCCAAGCACTATACAAATCAACCGCAGGAGCGGCTAAATCTAAAGGATCATCCGAAGCACAAACTACTAGAAGTGGAGGTGCATCTTCCTTCGGACTTTGTACTGGCATGACATCAATCCAAGGATATACCGCTACCAAAAAGTTGGGGCGCGTCGCAGCGGTTGCTTGGTAGTTAACACCCATCGTCACCGCACCGCCAGCGGAAAAACCCATAAAACCGATACTTGATGAATTAATCTTTAGTTCTTCTGCATGTCTTCTAAGATAAGCTACGGCATTTAACCCATCTGCTATGGAAAATGCTAAAACTTTTTTTACATCTATCAGAAATGCTGCTCCTTTACCTTCCCAATCATTGCTAAGTTCAGCCACGCCATCTTCTCCAGTAGGCACCAGTCGGTATTTTAAAACAAAAGCATTAATACCTTTTTTATTAAGCCAGCGAGCCACCATATTTCCTTCGCTTTCGATACTGTGTGCGTACAATCCGCCACCCGGTGCAATGATGACAGAAGTACCATTGTTGAGCGAGTCGGGAGCAAGAAAAACTTCTAGCGTTGGTACAGAAACATTGGTAATTACCTCGGTCTCCCAAGCCTCGGAATAATAATTTTTTTCTGGACCTTCCCAAGTGACACCTTCCGTAGCAGTGATGGGTAAAGGAATGGATTGTTGTGCAAAGGCCATTTGAGTAGTTAGAAAAAATAAAAGGAGTAATTTAATTTTCATAAAAAATAAATTAAAATTTTGAAGACTTAACTTTCATCCAAAAGTCTTGATAAATATACTATTAATCTTCTTATCTTTCGCATCGATTCTATCAGTTAGTAAATTGACCAAGTACTACAAAGTTAAATCACGAATGAAGATATTATTAATTCTTCATTAAAAAAATCTTCATTAACTAATTAATTACAAAACCCTCTCACTATGGAAATCAATTACCTTCTTCTCTTCGCCACCGCACTCATCCCTCTTGCCGTTGGAGCACTTTGGTACAGTAATGCACTTTTTGGAAAAATCTGGTTCCGCGAATCTGGCATGACGGAAGAAAAAATGAACGCAGGAAATATGCTTTTGATCTTTGGATTGAGCTACCTTTTTGGATTGTTTTTAAGCAATGGATTAGCCGCGTGGAGTGTTCATCAGTTGATGACAGAGAATCTCTTTGTGATGCAGCCTGGCTATGCTGAGCAGTCTGGTGAATACTATGAATTTTTTCAAAATTTTATAACTAAGTATAGTGGCCTTCACCGTAGCTTTGGACATGGTGCTGCACACGGAGTAATGGCGGCATTTACCTTAGCTTTGCCATTGATTGCTATCAATGCTTTATTTGAAAGAAGAGGCTGGAAATATATTAGCGTTCACTTTGGCTATTGGTTGGTGGTCATGGTATTGATGTGTGGAGTGATAAGTCAATACTTATAAAAATTGAAATAGCATAAAAGGCGTATCTCTTGATTGGAAGGGGATACGCCTTTTTTGTTTACTGCTTAACAAACTTCAATGATTGTCTTCTACCTTTATCATCATAAATTTGTAAAAAGTAAAAACCAGAAGGTAATTGAATCGTCTTGACTGTAAATGGAAAAGCTTGAGCGATATCTTCGTAGACGATCTGTCCAGAAGCCGTGACGATCCGAAGTTTATTGTATGCAATATTAACTTCGGAAGATTGGCGTATGGTCACTTGATCTTGCACGAGAGTAGGAGTGAGATAAAATTGTTTCATTGGATCATTCGCTAAATCGTGAGTAGGTGTCACTAAATTTATATCTCCACAAGCTTCGGTATAGACACAGCCATCAGCATTGGTGCGAAGGAGCCAAGGATCGTTACGAAATACATCGATGGTGTTTCGGAGATCTCCTCCCATGATAATATCTCCATTATCCAAAACTACTCCATCAAAAAGGTTGGTTGTTCGACCGCCTAGGTCTGCATCTCGATAAGCTTTTTCCCATACTAATTCGCCTTCATTGTTGACCTTTGCTGCAAAGCCAGAATAGCCATTATCTGGACCCATCGCTTCTCCTGAACCGAAATATAGCATCTCATTTTCGGAGGTTAAAATCATTCTTTCGTAGCTTCTGATTTCTGCTCCTGACACAAGATGGTTGTTAACCCAAATTTCGTTGCCTTCATTGTCTAGTTTTTCGACATGGAGGAAATATTTTGGATCGTCAAAGAAATCCTGAATACGCACATAGATAATAAAAACATCTCCGAATGTGTTGGTCTCTACGGAAGGTTTTGTATAAAATTGTGAAGGTTCTAAAATTTTTCCCCATTCGATACTTCCATCAGCGGTTAGTTTTTGCACCTTAAGTTCGAAGCCAATTCCGAAAGTAAAATTGTTGCTAGTAAAAACGTATCCTCCATCATATCCAGGTTTAATATCTTGAAACCCCACATTTGTCTCTTCGGAAGATAGAATTTTCTCTCCTTGCCAGTCAAAATCTGAATCAAAAAAACTGAGTTTCGCTTGTGAGTGATCTTCGTCTAAATCTATTGTGCTGCACGTTGTGAAAATATCACCATTAGCAACTATTCCCATGAAACGAAAAGTTTCGGGTACGGTATTAAACAGGATATGAGTATCTACAAGATTTCCAGCTAGATCAATTTGGAAAGCCTGAATCTGTCCATTGGCATTTAAATCTTCCACTGCTACATAGATATGCTCATTCCAAAAAAAAGCGATATCCATATGATCTTCAATTTGATGTGACAGTTTTTCTATTCGCCATAATTCTTCTCCTGCTAAATCTGTAGAAATAATATTTAAGCAATTGTCTCCATCAAATGAATCACAATTTGTGGCAATAATTAAAATTAACTGACCTTCTACCTCTATGATCTGTTGTATTTTATCCCATTTGAAATTCTCCATTTCATAAATACGGCTAAATCCATTTTGTGCCAAACTTAGAAAAGAAAACCATAATAGAATACTAGTAAGAAAATATTTCATAAGATGGTTTTTTAAGGTTTTACAAATTTTAAAGTTTGAATTTGCCCAGCATTATTTCTGATCGTGACAAAATAAAATCCGGATGGATAATCTATGATCTCTAGCTGATAAGGTAAGGATTGTTCTTCTTTAGTAACCATTCGTTGTCCAGAAATATTGATCACGGAAATAGATAAAGAGGTCGGCGTCCATTCCTCTAATTTTGTTTGAATTTTTATATGATTAGAGGCAATGGTTGGGGTAAGAAAATATTGACTTTCTACTAATAGACTAGGTTCTTCAACAGGCGTAATCTCATTATAATCATCACAATCTGGAATATAACATCCGTCCAGACCTACTCTCAGGAGCCAGAAATCTTGGTGCGCTAATGGAATATTATTAATGGTATCGAACATTGTTCCTGCGAAGACTAAATCTCCATTTTCCATTTCAAAACCATTATTTAATTCACAATAATCAATGCCACCGTAACGGTCGTCGCTGTAGACTCTTTCCCAAATAATATTCCCTTCTTGATCGATTCGGGTTACAGCTCCTTGGGTTTGTTCAACGGGCGGGTAAGGTTTTCTACCAGTCAGGATAATGTCTTCATTTTCCGTTAAAAACATATTTTGTACTAGGATTAAGTTTTCATCGCTTAATTTTGTTTCCCATAGAACAGCTCCCTCCGGATCTAACTTAGTTAGCATTGTATAAGTTTCCCTGATTTCTGTAACAGGATTGTATTTGTCTTCTATATAAGCTACAAGTGTTTCTCCTGCCTGATTAATGCGTATAGGCGATTCGATAAAAAGAAAATAAGAATTCGGTAATTCGTAAGTCCATAAGGTATTTCCTGCCGCATCAAATTTTTTGACTGCTTGCACTTCGTTTAAAAAAGTATTTATGTTTAAGGTCGCCGCATACCCTCCAGTAGGATCAAATATGACCCGTCGACTAAGATAAAATTCTGTAGGTTCTTTATAAACGATCCAAGATTGTGGGATAAAATTTTCATCATATTCTATTATTGAATTTCTGCGTCGAATAGGATTTTCCAATGTTTCAGTAATTCCAGCCATAAATCCTGTCGGCGTTTTATATAAATGCCAAATAGTGGGATTTTCCAAAAAGACACTATAAGTTTGGTATGGTTCGAAAAAATCATAAGTACCATCTGATGCGATACGGATAATTTTTTCTTCTGGTGTGATCCCTCTCAAATCATTAATTGCGACGTAGACAAAGTTTTCATCGGAAGTACTTGTGTTTAAACGGATTGTTTCAAAACCATCAATGTTAAAGCTCCAAATTTTATTACCAAATAAATCTGTCGCTAATACTCCAAAGCCGTCGGGGCCCATTAAGAAATTGTCCGCAGCACCAGTGGAAATTAATATGCTATCAATAGGGAAGATATTGGCCGCCAGATCCATATGTTGTTCTAGATCGTAGACTTTTGAAAAGACGACTTGGGCAGTAAGCTGGGAAATAGTCCCGTAAAATAAAAATAGGAATAGGATTTTTTTCATGAGAAAGAAAGTAAAGAGGAGTTATCCTGATGGATAACTCCTTAGATGATTAATGCCGTACAATAGTAAACTTATCTTGAAAAATAGTTTTTCCATTCTCGTCTACGGTTATTAAATAAATTCCCGAAGGAAACGCTTCTATATCAATATTTTTAAACCCTGATTTAGACATTGCTAAACTACTGATTAGTTTGCCATCAATGGTGAAAATACGAACTGTTTTTAGATTATCATTGGAAGAATCGTATTCAATATTCAGTGTTTTATTAGCTGGGTTTGGATAGACTTTAAATGTATTGTCTAATTTTGAATCTAATTCTGAGTCAAATTCTTCTTTTTCTTCTGCCTCACAATTACAATCAGCGGTTAGGCATTGATCGAAAAGAGGTGCTTCGTAATTTTCCGAGTACCGTTCTAGCAAAGTCATCGCGTGTCCACTACTTTTCCCTAGCCCGTTAGCAATTGTGCTTAGGTCTGTAACTTGTTGAGGACTTAGTGTGAACGCTGTAGTGGAAGTTTCAATGGCTAAAACAACTTCCTGCGTTTTTACAAAATTTAAATTTTCTAAATCATTGGTATTTAATTGATTGAGTTTCGCTGCAGCCCCCTCATAATCTTTAGCCAATAATTTTATATTATATCCCCACTTTAATTGTCGCTCTGTAGACTCTTCAATCAAAAGATTTTCGGCTTGGTTGTATTCTTTATTTTTAAGTTTAATTTCTAGAAGTCCTTTTAATATTTCTTCTTTGAGGTTAAAGTATTTTTTGTGATAGGCTTGATGTTGCTCATTATCTGGTTCAATATTTAATTGATTTTCATAATATTGCAAGTCTTCTCTCACTTCTTGAAGAGCCGAAAGGTTAATGACTAGATTTATATCACTCAAGCAAGGATCTTGAAATGTGAAACCTCCACCAATTCTGAAATTATTAGTATTATTTGGTATGTTAAATCTGAACATTACTTCAAAGCATTCGTCAGCGTCCGAATTGTTATTATAGATATAATCAAATAATCTAGTATCACCTTCCGTAATAACTTCTGCTAATATTTCCTCTGTGAAACAATTTTCTGCTGCGTTGAAAAAGCCACCAGTTCCTATATTAGGAATATATCCTTGCCAGACAAAAGGGGTTCCTGATTCTGCAAGGTCGGTTAATTTTAAGCCAATTCCAGAAAACTGATTATAATCGTTGCCATCAAAGTAAAAACCAGTGTCATTACCAGTTGTTTCATTTATTCCAAAATTTTCACCTCGTACTAGAACTCCAATACATCCTCCTTTAAATTTATTACAACTAGCAGCTACTCTAGCAGAAAAATTATTATTGAAGTTTATAGGATTTTTTGTGCCAGAGAAAAAATTTCTACCAACACCTGTAGCAGAAAAAAGAGAAGATTGAACACCTATATTCCCATTTAAGAATTTATTATGAGAAATTATACATCCATAAGTATCTCCAAGACCTCGCAACTGAATATGTATATCATTACCAATAAAGATATTGTTATATTGATCTGAAGAAATACCATCACTGTTTATACCACGAATTCTTATTGTGGGATTTAAAAGTGTCGAAGAAATGGCTCTAATACCGATTTGCATATATCTAAACTCACTTTTATTGGATACGTTAAAGCCCGAGTTTTCAGAATATATACCTATTCTGTCTAAATTCTGAAATATAGTACTTTTAAAAGAGATTTCCTCACACCTCCATATCGTCATTCCAAATGTATTGGCAATAGGAAATGCTTGATCCTCCGTCTCTTCAAAAATGCAGTTAATAAATCTACTTTTATTGGGGCGTTCGTAACGCATAAAGCCTACACCTACTCTATTATTTTTGAATTGGGTATCTTCTGCATCAATTAATCCACCCCATCTTTCTATTCGATAGGAATATGACGAAGAAAAAACATCTGTTCTTATTGCTGCATCCGCATACTCTAGCGTAGCTCCTCGAAGAAAAACGATTCCAGAATCATCTGGTGCCAATATAGCAGAGGGGTTACTAGGATTGCTAGGATTAAGCGTTGGATCTGGTTGGTCCTTTGTAACGTTGCCATGTACAAAAATTCCTCTCCAAGGTTCTCCTTCACAAGCATTGGTGATTCTCCCTTCGATAACTTCTAGTTTTGCCCCACGTTCTACCTCGATTCGGTTATCATCTCCCATAAAAATATCGGTCTTAATAATCAGGTGTCCACCTGTTCTGACGAAGACATTTCTATAAATATAAGTCGACACATCATAAACGGTCGGTTGTCCATCTGGTCGTGCAAAAATTTCCAAATCATTTCCAGGAGCGTCGCACTGGGCTTGACTATAGCTAGAGTGATTGACAAATAAGGATAAGAAAAAAACGATTATAAATGATCTATGATAGTAGGATAGGATAGGAGTTCATAACAAAAGGTTTTAGGTTTTTAAATAATTTTGTCATAAATATAACAATATATATCCATATAGAGTATAGCGATTTTGTACTAGAAAAAGGGCGTTTTTACCAATGAGTTTTTATTGCGCAAGAGAAACACGCCAAACGTGCCATTATTCATTAAACACGTTAAAAGAGAACATTATTAATTATTCATTACAACATTTTTAATTAAAAAATCTTACGCAAAACGATTCCCACATGATTCCACAAATTCGGCCAAAATCCAAAATGTTCCTTTAAGACAGAATATCGATCTTTTAAGGACTGTTGATGTTGTTGTTTAGAAAGTCCACCTACCAAATAGGTTGCCAAGACCAATTCTGTGGCTGTTGTTTTTTTGCTAGCCTTTAAACATTTAATCACCCAGTCGATATCTGCCGTAAGATTATTCTCAATATAGAGAGGTGCGATGGTTCGCTTTGGCAAAAAGCCTTGGTGACAAACCACCATGCCTTTGGCTAGATCTTGCCAGTGGAGTGGGTTGGTGAGTTTTTGTTTAGTAGTTGCGCTACGCGTTCCGAGTTCTTTACGAGCATCATCAACGAGCATGACTTCGCCATAAAGGATATCTGTATCCGGTTGCCATTTTTCGATCATTTTTTCAACCGTGTCCTGAGCGTAGAGATGATCCCCTGCATTCATAAACCAAACAAAATCCCCAGTAGCCATTTTCAAGCCTTTATTCATGGCATCGTATAGCCCTTTATCAGGTTCGCTGATCCATTGATGAATCTGATCTTTATATTTTTTAATAATATCGATCGTTCCATCTTTCGAGCCTCCATCTACAATAATATATTCGATACCAGGGTAAGTCTGACCAATTACTGATTCAATGGTAGCGGGAAGTAAGTCCTCAGAATTGTAGACTACGGTAATAATCGATATGATGGGCAGATTGGACATTAGTATTTAGGTGTTAAATGAATACCTATTGGTGAAGCAAAACTACTATTTTTACGTAGGATTATATAAAAAATACCTTAACTTTGATCACTTATCTGATTACCTGAAAATTACAGATTTGTTTCATTTACATTGTCGGAAATGTGTAATTCCTTAAAAACATAAGTATCTGATAATCAGTTTTTTTATTATAATCATCACAATTATTACTTTTAGGTCGTTTAACGCTATATTCTACCTAAAAAAACTAAGCATAAGGACTTGCTTAACGTCAAATAACTCACAATGAATCAATCGACCCTCAAACACCTATTACCACATCTTTTCGCTTATGTTCTAATGATGGCGATCTCCTTTATCTTTTTCTCCCCTTATGTTTTTGAAGGGAAAGTGCTTACACAAGGTGATAATGTCCGAGCCAGAGGGATGCAAGCAGAGATTACGAAGTATCGAGCGGAGACAGGCGAGATTCCTTTATGGACCAATTCCATGTTCGGAGGAATGCCTTCCTATCAGATTCAGATGGATAATAAAAAGAATCTAGTTCGAATTCCATATAGTATTTTATTTTTAAAACAATCACTGACCAATCCTCACGTCGTAGTTTTGGTGGCCATGCTTTGTTGTTATTTACTCTTGATTACGTTAGGCGTAGATTGGCGACTCTCGATCATCGGAGCGGTCGGATTTGGTTTGTCCAATTATCAAATAGATTTAGCGGAAGCAGGACACTCGACCAAAATGGCTGCCGTAGCACTCTTACCAGGTTTATTTGCTGGTGCCCTACTAGCTTATCGAGGCAAGTACTTATTGGGTGGTGCCTTGTTCGGATTGTTTATGGCAATGGAAGTTTTAGCCAATCACTTACAGATTACTTTTTATGCAGGTTGGATGTTGGTGATCTTAGGAATTGTACAACTGATTGCTGCGGTTCGAAAAGGAACGATGAACAATTTTATTAAAGCGAGTGCGATTTTAGTAGCTACTGGATTGTTGGGGATCGGTACCAATGCTGACAGACTTTGGTCTACGCAAGAGTATTCAAAAGAGACAATTCGTGGGACTTCCGAACTTACTGCAAAAGGTGGAAAAGATGGTTTAGAAAAAGACTATATCTTCGCCTGGAGTTATGGGATCATGGAGTCGATGACTTTTCTAATTCCTAACTTTAACGGAGGAGGAGCTTCTCAGCATTTTCGAGGAACCAAAACCCATGATCTTATTTATAAAAACATGTATGGTCAGTTCTCTCAATCGATGCCACGGGATGCTGCCATTAAGTCGGCAGAGCAACAAGTAGCTGCCACCATGTATTGGGGGAATCAACCCTTTGTTGGAGTTGCTATTTATTTTGGTGCGATCATTATTTTTCTATTCTTTCTCGGCGCTTTTTTAGTGCCTGGAGAAATCAAAACTTGGCTGGTAACCTCTGCGATTTTCACCTTGATGTTGGCTTGGGGAGGTAATTTCTTTCTCAATGGTTTGTTAGTAGACTATGTACCGATGTTTAATAAATTTCGAGCGGTGAGTATGGCTTTAGGATTGACGCATTTGGCGGTAGTGGTATTGGCTATTTTAGGATTGCAGGGATTTGTTTCTAAAAAATATGCTACAGAGAAAAAACAAAAAGCATTAATCGCAGCGTTAGGGATTACAGGTGGATTATGCTTGCTTGCTATTATCGGAGGAACGATGATGGACTTTTCAAACCCAGCGAAAGATGGTCGATTGCCTGCGAATATTTTACCAACTATTTTGGAAGATCGTGCTAGTATCTTAAGAATGGATGCCTTACGATCTTTATTGTTTATCGGATTAGCGGCAGGTAGTTTATTTGCATTTCTAAAAGGAAAAATAAAAGTATTGGTCGCTGTTTTATTAGTGGGGGTACTCAGTGTTTTAGATGTTTGGTTGGTAAACAAAAGAATCTTGTTTTCCGAAAAATATGAAACGCCAAAGCAAGCCGCAACCTCTGCTAATCCCACTGCAGCTGACAAACAAATCATGGCAGATCCAGATCCACACTATAGAGTTTTAGACCTTTCGCGTGGAACGCCGTTTAAGAGTGCAGATGCTTCTTATTTTCATAAAAGTATCGGTGGTTACCATGCGGCCAAACTAATGATTCTACAAGATGTTGCGGAACGATACCTTGATCCACAGTACGGACAAAATCCAGTAGAACATCGGAATATTCTTGGAATGCTCAACACCAAATATGTTATCCAAGGTGGACAGGGTAGTGCACCTCAGGTGGCTAAATTGCCCGAAGCACTCGGCAACGTTTGGTTTGTGGATGAATATAGAACCGTCCCTAATGCAGATGCAGAAATTGGAGCATTAGGCAATCTTGATCCTCGAAAAACAGCAGTCGTTCGACAAAGCGAGGCAGCCAAATTATCTGGACTAACAATCACACCAAACCCTGCCGATAATATTCGATTGACGAGTTATCATCCAGCTAAAATGGCGTATGAATATTCGGCTAGCCAAGAACGGTTAGCAGTCTTTTCTGAAATTTATTATCCGGAATCAAAAGGATGGAAACTCTACATAGATGGACAACCATCTGATGGACTGTTGCGCGCCAATTACCTATTGCGAGCAGCGCGACTTCCAGCCGGAAAGCATACCGTAGAAATGCGTTTTGAACCACGCTCTTGGTCTGTTGGAGGAATGATCGCTTTGATTGCATCGATCTTATTACTGGTTGGATTTTTGGCCGCTTTATTTTTATATTTTAAAGAACAATCTGTGCCAGATACAAACCGTCTAGAAGAACATTTAGTGGCAGCGCCTAAGGCTAAAGAAGTTGCAAAACCTACAAAGTCTAAGCGGAAGAAAAAGTAAGGAGTAGTTGTTTTATTAAAAAAAATAAACCTTAAATCAATATTTGTAATTATATTGCTATTTTTGCTTTATAAACATGTATTTATTATGAGGTTCTCTTTCATTTTAGTCTTATTTTTCTTTCCTGCTTTTCTTTTAAGTCAAGATTATTTTTTTTATGGTGAACAATTAAGTGATCAGATTTTTAGATCGGACTTAGATGGAGGAAATGTTCAGTCAATTGTTACTGGGCAAGGGATTCTTAGAAGAATGAGAATTGATTTTGAAGAGGAGAAACTGTTTTGGGTAGAAGGAGCAACGGGGAGGCTTTGGAAAAGTAATTTTGATGGAACTAATCAGGAAATTTTGCTTGATCTTCCAGTCAGTGCTCTAAATTTAATAGAGATAGATAAGACCAATCAAAGGATATTTTACACAGTTACAAATGATGGATTTATACGCTCGATTGATCTAGATGGATCTAATCAGCAAACAGTAGTAAGTGGTGTAGGAAATGCTCAAGGGATGGATTACGATCCATTTTGTGATAAGATCTATTGGACCGAATTTGATACAGGAACGATTAAGAGAGCAAGTGGAGATGGTACTAATGTAGAGACAATTCTTAATTTGAATTCTAAACCATTCGACTTAGTATTAGACGTTGAAAGCGGAAAAATATTTTTCAGTGATCGTGAGTCGAGTGATGTTTTTAGATCTAATTTGGATGGATCTTCTCTCGAAACAATTATTACTCAACCGGGTGATAAAGGAGCTATGACCCTTGATTATACTAATGAAAGACTATACTGGGTTAACAATACACAAGAGGTAATCTATAGTGCTGATTTAGATGGAAATAATATCACTCCAGTAATTATAGGAAATATGTCAACTACAATTTTAGCTGGTGTAGTGGCTTATGTTCCCTTTGTAGAAAACTATGACACCCCTGTTTTTGAACTTCCAGAGGATACTATTTTATGCGCTGAATCTGGAGCAAGTCTTCTCTTAAGTATTCCACAAGATGTTTTTGTTAGTCAACAATGGCAGGATGGAACATCGGCTCCAACTTTTGAAGTTACTGATTCTGGAACTTATTGGGTAAATGCTTTTACAGTCCCTGGTTGTGTATCAACGGATACAATAGAAGTAGAATTATACGAGAATCCAGAACTAATTATCGAAGAGGATTTATTAATCTGTGATAATGGAATTTTAGATTTATCAGTTGATGCTATTTATACCTCAGTAATTTGGCAAGATACTTTTAATGGGAATGGGGTGTACAGGATTGATACATCGGGCACTTATTGGGTGAGCGCTTTGAGTCCAGAAGGATGTCTGCTAGAAGATACCATTAGGGTAACGGTATTATCAGTTGATAATAATTTTTTAGGAGACGATTTAATAATTTGTGAGGGCGAATCCACTGTTATTGGTCAAGAAATAGATGGTGCTACTTATACTTGGCAAGACAACTCTGCTCAACCATTTTACATCGTGAGCGATCCTGGGACTTATTCAATAGAATTGCTAACAGCTGACGGATGTGTTCTCAATGACACGATTCTAGTAACAGTTTATGAAGAACCGGAATTGATTATAGACAAAATGATTAGTATTTGCTCTGGAACTTTCATTGATCTATCCGTAGATTCTATTTATACCTCTGTAGTTTGGCAAGACACTTTTAATGGAAATGGTTTTTATAGAATTAATGATCCAGGAGTCTATTGGGTAACAGCCATGAGTGCAGAAGGCTGTATATTGGAAGATACCATTTCTGTAATGACCTTGCCAACATTAGGAGATCTTTTAGGAAATGATGTGATGATTTGTGAAGGAAGTTCTATCGTTATTGGTGAGGAGGTTCCTGGCGCTCAGTATATCTGGCAGGATAATTCAAATCAGCCATTTTTCCAAGTGAGTGAACCGGGTGTCTATTCGTTAGAATTGATAACAGCAGATGGATGTCGATACTTTGATTTTATTGAGGTAACGTTTTATAATAACCCAGAATTGATTTTAGAGGAGGTGGGATTAATTTGTGAAAATGATTCTTTAGGTTTATCAGTTGATGCAAATTATACCTCTGTAATTTGGCAAGATACCTTTAGTGGAGGTGGAATTTACAGCGTGAGCGAACCAGGAATCTATTGGGTAAGTGCCTTGAGTCCCGAAGGGTGTGCGCTAGAAGATACGATAACCATAGCGACCTTTTCCACAAATGAAGAATTTTTGGGAGATGATTTAATGATTTGTGAGGGAGACTCTGTGTTGATCGGTCAAGAAATTATAGGTGTTAACTATATTTGGCAGGATAGTTCAACTCAACCATTTTATCAAGTAACGAACGCTGGAATTTATTGGGCGGAGATTTTACTAGAGGAAGGGTGTTCTCAACTAGATTCAATCGTAGTTAGTTTTTTTCCTGAACCAGAAATAAATTTAGGAAATGATACCACGATTTGTCAAGATGAACAAATATTTTTGGAAGTACTTGCTAGTCAAGCTACTTACTTATGGCAAGACTCTTCTAGTTTTCCATTTTATTTAGTTGATGAGGCGGGAATTTATAGTGTAGAGATTAATCAAGATGGATGTGTTTTTTATGATAGTATAAGGGTTAATGTGATTGATTGTACTATTTGTAATATTTATGTGCCAAATGTTTTTTCTCCAAATGCTGACGGATTAAATGATCGTTTTGCTCCATCTTCTAATTGTGATTTTGAAACGTATAACCTAAAGATTTTTAACCGATGGGGCGCATTGGTTTTCCAAAGTTTAAATGTACAAAATACCTGGGATGGGAGCTTTAAAGGAGAATATTTTCAACCAGGTGTATTTGTTTATGATCTTGAATTTTCATTTATTAATGGACAAGATTTGTCTACAAAACGCATTTCAGGGGATATCACTATTCTCAAATAACCTCATAGAAAGATTCACTGAAATAATCTATTCGCCTTTTATTTTTTCTTTTAGCTGTCGTGCAAATTTTCGGGTACCTGTCTTGTCTAATAGACTTAAGATGGTGTTTTTAGTATTTCTCTTTATGGTATTCGGTTTAAATGGATGAAAAATTCGTTTCTTTTCAGTTTGGTCTATATAATCAATCACTGATGAAAAGTCATTAACAGGATCTTTAATTACCCCAGTATATTTAAAAATAGATTTAACAAACTGATTGCCTTTCACTAATTCAAATCCGTGCTTGTTCATTAGGTTTACCAAAGAATCTAAAGTGAAATGAAAAGTATGAGCATTTTGAAAATATCTTAAAATATTCGCTTCATAATTCTTATGGATTTCTTTGATTCCAGGTACTTCAATATAAACAAGCGTATTTTCTTTGATAAAATTTTTGATCAATTCAACTTCTTTATTTATATCCAAAATATGCTCGAGAATATGTGAGTAGATGATGATATCTGGTTTCCTTTCATTTGAAATATCAGCGAGGGTAGCCGTCTCTAAATCTAGCCCGTAATTTTCCTTTCCGTATTTGATATACTCATCCCCTAAATCGATTCCTTTTACTTCAAAACCTTGATCTCTAAAATAATCAATGATCCCTCCTGCTCCACATCCTACTTCTAAGACATACTTGGTCTCATTTTTTAAAAGTTCGTGGCTTTTTAAAAAATTAAAAATATGCTTCCCTTTTTTCTTTTGATTTTCAAAGAAAACTTCTCTAGCCGTTTCAACACCATTATAAAGTTTGCGGTATTCAGTATTGTAAAATTCTCCATAAGCAGCCTGAGTCATTCTTGGACTCGTATAAACTAAGCCACAATCACGACAAGCATTCACCGGAAAATATAGACCATACCTATCCTTTTCTCCAATCAATATTTTTTCTGAACTATTACAAATTGAACAGCTGACTTCCTCAAATTTATAAACCTGCTTTTGAACCTTTTGAGAAACTTGAACCTTCATTTTTTGTTGAAGCTCATTTAACTTCAATTCTGGAACTCCGTTATTTTTTAGTCTTTCTAATCGCATTAATTTAGAGGTTTTGATTGGTGCAAAATACCATGAAAAATTGGAATGATTGTAAATTTTTCTTCATCAAATCAACCCAACCATATTATACAACTTCACCGCTCGAGGGGTTTGCATCCCAAAGTAGCACCAAGGCCGAAAAGTCGTTTTTCCATTTAATTCCTTAATATACTGTTTGCACCTTTTATCCCAGCCCAAAAGACTTGCAACACAAGCCATATGATTTTTAGCATCAATAGCCAGCATAGAGTCGCCGGTCGGAATCTCGATTTCACTCATCACTTGATCTAAATACCTTTTGTGTTGTTTTCTAAATCGATCTTTGGTCATCTCTTCCTCTTCGTCCTCGTCTTCATTACTCATGTCAGAATAAATGTCAACCAAATTAGCTAATTGAATCAGTCCACGGAGATGATCGTTTTTGATGGAATTTCCAAAGTCAATCATTTCTTCTATACTTCCTCCCCATCTTGGCGTAAGTACTCGATGCATCGCGATGTGTGATAGATAATGATCTGGATCTACTTCTTGGCATTGATTATAAGCGGCTATACAATCCTCTTTTTCACTGAGTCCCATATATACTCTGATTAGTTGAGCATTCCCTTCTAAAAATAATGCCTCAGATTCATAAGACCGATTTAACCGTTCTGCTGCCAAGTTGAGATGTTTAAAAAAACCTTCCCATTGATCATCGTTGACTTCTTTGGCCCAAGCTCCCGAACGAATATCCCATGCCCGAATAGTATAGAAATTTCCTGCCAAGACATCCTGAAATTCAGAAGGTGGCGT